>JAKJDB010000289.1 GCA_022706175.1 Candidatus Zhuqueibacterota bacterium
TCCACACACCACCGCCGGCGTGACCATCAATGAGAACGCCGACCCCGATGTGGTGGCGGACATGATTCAGGTGGTCAACAAAACAGTGCCTTTTCAGGATCACTACCGTCACGGGGAGGGCAACTCGGCGGCGCACATCAAATCGTCCCTCTTTGGGCCGTCCCTGACGCTGCTGGTGGCTTCCGGCGGTCTGGTGTTGGGAGCCTGGCAGGGGATCTATTTCGCCGAGTTCGATGGTCCGCGCAGTCGGACTTTTTTTGTCAAGGTGATCGCCGGATGAGCGCCATACTGCCGAGCGAGAAAAAAAACGTCCGCGTAACCGCGCCGTACAGCGCGTTGGCGCCGATCTATGATTATGTGATGGATCATGTGGACTATGCGCTCTGGGCACGGTATCTTTTGAGTTTGTTCAAACAGCACGGGGAAAAGGTTCAGCGGGTGCTGGATGTCTCCTGTGGAACCGGCTCTCTCTGCCGCCAATTGGCCGACGCCGGCCTGACGGTCTACGGCTGTGACGCCGCCTGGCCCATGCTGCGGGTGGCGCGGAAAAAAGTCGGCGCACAGCGGCTCTGGTGCGGCGATCTTCGCTCCATCGGAGCGACCTGGGCGCCGCAGGCTGTGCTGTCCACCTACGACAGCATGAACTATTTGATGACGCAGGCGGATTGGATGGCCGCATTGCTGTCCATCCACCGGCTGCTGCCGGTCGGAGGAATCTTTATTTTCGACATCAGCACGCTGTACAACTCGACCACGGTGTTTCAGCGTTACATTCAAAAGGACACCACTCCGGGCGGCAATTATTCGCGCACCAGCTATTTTCAATCCCGCGGCAGCATTCAGGTCAATGAGTTTACAATCCGGCTGGCCGGAGCACCCGGCATCCTATTCAAGGAAGTGCATCGGCAGAAAATTTTATCTCTGGAGACCGTGCGCGGTTATATTGCAGAGACCCCCTTTCAGCTACAGGCCTGTTATTCGGATTTTACCTTTCTGCCGGCCAACGAGAAGGCGGAACGTGTGCATTTTGTGGTTAAAAAAACCACAGCCGGAGGCCCGGACCGCCGCAGGTCTGTGGCCGGAGTGAGGAGGTGACGATGAAAGAGGAATCGAGCACGCCTTTTGCCGAACTACACAAGGTGCGGGTGACCTATGCCAATGGTGACGGCGTGGAGCAGGCGACTTTGTCCATCGCGCCGGGAGAATTTGTTTTTCTCGTCGGACCCAGCGGCGCCGGCAAAACCTTGTATCTGGAATTGCGTCCCAGCGAGGGACACGTGCGGGTGGGCAGTTATCATTCTCTATTCAGCAAAGCGCGGGATATCCCCTATGTGCGCCGCTCCATCGGCATCGTGTTTCAGGATTTTCGTTTGTTTACCGACCGGGATGTGTTCGACAACCTCGCCTTTGTGCTGGAGGTGATCGGAAAAAACCGCAAGGAGATCAAACGCCGGGTGCTGCGGGTTCTCGCCGATGTGGGGTTGAGTCACAAGGCGCGCAAACGGCCGCAGGAGCTCTCCGGCGGTGAACAGCAGCGGGTGGCGTTGGCGCGCGCCATTGTCAACGAACCGCGGCTGTTGCTGGCCGACGAACCCACGGGCAACCTCGACCCCGAGACTGCGCAACACATCATGCGGCTGCTGCAACGCATCAATGAACGCGGCGCTTCGGTGCTGATGGCCACGCACAACTATGAGATGGTCAAACGCTATCAGGGCCGTGTGGTCTTTATCAGAAACGGCCAGATCAGCGGTTGACAGGAGAAGAAGGGCGATGCGTCTAACCTATTTGATGAAAACCTGCGCGATGCACTTTAAGCGGGCTTGGCTGTCCTCCTTGCTTTCGGTGTTCACCATCATGTTTCTGCTGGTGCTGCTCGGCTTTTTCGGCTTGCTCTGGATCAACCTGCAGCAGCTGGTGCATTCGCTGAGCAGCCAGGTGCAGATCCATGCTTATCTCTCCGGCGGCCTGGAGGAGAGTCAGATAGAACCGCTGCGCGCCCGGCTGCAGCAGGTGGCCGGTGTGGCGCGGATCACCTATGTTTCCAAAGCCGATGCCGCGGCGGCGTTTCAGCGCGAGTTCGGCAAAGAGCTCTTTTCTCTGCTGGATGAGAATCCGCTGCCCGCTTCGTTTGTCATCGACGTGCTGGAATCCTATAGGACCGAAACCGGCATTCGCGGCGTGGCCGAGCGAATCCAGGCTGAACCGGGCGTGGAGGAGGCGGTCAGCCATTATAAAACACTGCAGCTATTGAACCGGTATGCCGATGCCGCGTCACGCATCAACCTTTTTCTGTTTGTGTTTGTCGCCGTTGGTTCTCTGCTGCTGGTGGCCAACAACATCCGGCTGGTCATCGGATCACAAAAGGAGCGCATCGACACCATGCGGCTGGTCGGCGCCACCGCCTCGTTCATCCGGGCGCCGTTGATCGTCGAAGGCGTGATGCAGGGATTGCTCGGCGGGCTGCTGGCCTTACTGGTCTTACACTGGATTTATTCGATGATCGGCGGAGTGATCAGCGGTTTTCATCTGCAGGGCCTGGAAAAGGGCGGCCTATTGATCGCGGCCGGCGGCGTGTTGGGCCTGCTGGGCGGTTGCATCGGCATCAAGCGCTATCTTTAAGGCTCGCGGCCCTTGTCGGTGATTTTTTACGCCTTCAAAGCGGTAGATTTCTCTTGACTGTGCTTATTTGAATCACTAATTTAATTAAATTCGAAATTGTGTGTTTTGGCTTTATGGCGTTCGAACAGCTTACTGAAAGAGAGCGGCAGGTTTTTTTATCCATCGTTCAGACGTTTATTGAATCGGCTGAACCGGTGGGTTCGCGCTACCTGTCCAAATATACGAACCTGAACCTGAGCCCTGCCACCATTCGCAATGTGATGATGGATCTGGAGGAGAAGGGGCTTTTGGCCCAGCCGCATACGTCCGCCGGCCGTGTGCCGACGGATTCCGGCTATCGTCTGTATGTGGATGGAATGATGGAGGGCGCGCGCCTCACCAGTGCGGAAAAGAAACAGGTTTACGAACAGCTGGCGCTATTCACGCGTGATCTGGACGACATCGTTGAACACGCCTCTCTGGTGTTGAGCGATATCTCGCAGCAGTTGGGTGTGGTGTTGGCCCCGCGTTTCCAAAAAGGCAAAATCGAAAAAATCGAACTGGTTTCTCTGGCCGACGACAAGGTGCTGTTTGTGCTCAGTATTACCGCCGGGCTGGTCAAAACGGTGATCGTAGAGATCAATCCCGATATTCCGGCGAGCGTGATCGGAGCGGTCAGCCAGCTGTTGAACGAGCGGTTGTACGGGGTATCGGTGGGCGAGTTGTTTTCCGATTTTGATGAGCGTTTTCGCGATTTGGACGAAAAGATCAAATCCGTTTTGCAGACGTTGAAAGGAAAAACGGAAAAGCTGGTCACCTGCGAAACGTCCGCGGATATCTATATGGCCGGCACCCGTACCATGTTGAAGCATCCCGAATATGCGTCGCGGGAAAAGGTGGGCGCGATCCTGGACCTCATCGACCGGCGCGATATTCTCATGCGAGTGCTCAGCGAGAATACGCAGGAAGGCGTGTCCATCGTCATCGGGGAGGAGAACAAAGAAGAGCTGATGAAGCACTGCAGCGTCATCACCACCACGTATCATGTCCAGGACACCGTGGGCACCATCGGAATCATCGGGCCCACGCGTATGCCGTATGAAAAGATCATCGGCCTGGTTAAATTCATGTCGGAGACCCTGGGATATTTAATCGGCAGATAAAGGAGTAACTGAACCATCATCATGGAAGAGAAAAAACCCGATCAAGAGATCGAATCCGTAGAAGCCCCTGAATCACCGGTCGTTGAAGCCCCGGCGCCGGAGCCGGGCTTGCAGGAGCGGCTGCGGATTCTGGAGGAGGAACATCTCCAGACCAAGGAACAGATGTTGCGGCTGGCCGCGGAATTTGATAATTATCGCAAACGCACAGAACGCGATCTCGGTATCACCATACTGAATGCCAACGCCGATCTGGTCTTTTCGTTGCTGCCCGTTGTGGATGATTTGGAGCGCGTTCTATCAGCGGGAAAATCGGCCGCCAGCGCCGAGGCGATGTCCGAGGCGATCCGGCTGGTGTATAAAAACCTTATGCGGATTCTTCAGGACGCCGGGCTGGCGGCGATGAATGCCGTGGACCAGCCGTTTGATCCGGAAAAGCATGACGCCTTGTTGCATGTGCCGGTGGAGGGCAAAGCCCCGGACCTGGTGGTCGAGGAGCATAAAAAAGGCTATACGTTTCGGGACCGGGTGCTTCGGCACGCGCAGGTGATCGTCAGCAAATAGAAAGGAGCGGTTCCGGCGCGGAACGAAACGGTGAGCGCCGGATAGAATAAGATGGGCATGGACGAAAAAGATTTTTATGAAATATTGGGCGTCAGTCGTTCGGCGGAACCCGAGGAAATAAAAAAAGCTTATCGCAAGTTGGCTATGCAATACCACCCGGATAAAAATCCGGGCGACAAAACAGCGGAAGAAAAGTTTAAAGAGCTCGGCGAAGCCTATGCGGTTCTCTCCGATCCGCAGAAACGGCGCCAATACGATCAATTCGGTCGCTCGGGTATGCGCGGCAACGGCGGTTACAGCGGCGGCTTTGGCGGCTTTGATCCTTTCGATATT
>JAKJDB010000290.1 GCA_022706175.1 Candidatus Zhuqueibacterota bacterium
AAGCGGGCGTGGTGGTGCGTTTTTCAGTCACCGCCGGCGGTGGTTCATTTGGAGACGCAGAGGAAATAGATCAAAGCATGGATGAAAACGGACAGGCCCGGGCCTATCTCCGGTTGGGGGCTGTCGCCGGAATGAACAATAACCGGGTATCGGCCACAGTGCCGAATGCTCCGCAGGTCAAGGCCATCGAATTCCGCGCCTCGGCGCTGGCCGATGTTCCGGATCGTATGCGCGCAGAGGGCGACACACTGTTCAACGGTCATGTGAAATCCGAATTCAATCCGCGGATCCAGGTGACCGACCTGCGCGGCAACGCGATCAGCAACTTTGGCGTGCTGTTCAAAGTGATCTCCGGCGGCGGCAAACTCAGAAGCGCTGATGCCGGAGAATGGCAGGATTCGATTCGCGTCACTACCGATCTGCAGGGCAAAGCCGGCGTGCGCTGGCAGTTCGGCGACAAACCCGACAGCAACCTGGTCAACGTCTACGGCCGCTTTCAAGGCAGTGAATTGAACGGTTCGCCTGTTCGATTTCGCGGACTGGCCACAGCGGAGGACCCGCAATATCTGCGCCTGGTCTCTGCACAAAACGACACCGGCGTGGTCCGCAATCCGTTGGCCGATCCCCTGGTGGTAAAAGTGACGGACCGGAGCAACAATCCGGTGGCCGGTCACCCGGTGCTTTTTGAAGTGATCTATCCTGCGGCCGGCAAGGGCAAGCTGTACACAGCGGCGAACCTGAGCGACACCACCGCGCAGCTGACCATCGCCACTGACCACAACGGCCTGGCGCAGGTCCATTTTCTGCTCAGCCGGCAGGTAGGACCAAATTATGTCAGGGCTAGTTCCCGTTTTCGCAACAGTTCCCAAGCGTTGTTCAATTCGCCGGTTAATTTTTATATCGAAGGTCTGTCCAGCCCTGCCGCCAAGCTTTTGCTCCTCTCCTCTACCAGCCTCACCGGCCCGGTGCGGTCAACCCATGACATCAGCGCCAAAGCCGTGGATGCCTTTGGCCAACCGGTCAACGGCCATCCGATCCAATTTCAGGTGATGGAGGAAAGCAGCTCTCTGGACGGAACAGGCAACAGATGGATAACCGTGAACACCGGTAACGACGGCGTGGCCACAGCCCAGTGGACGTTGGGCACCGTAACCGGCGCGGATATGAACACCCTGCGGGTCAGTTCAGCCGCCTTGGAGAACTCGCCCTATACGATCAAGGCGACGGTAACCCCGGGAGTGGTATCAGCCGGACAAAGTGCGATCAACACGACGCTGGATTCCGTTCGTGCGGATAACATCAGCTACGCCCGAGTGACGGTCGCCCTGGTGGACAGTTTCCGCAATGCGGCGCCTGGCGTCACCCTCACCTGGCAGAGCGAGGATGAAGGCGTTCAATTCAGCGACGCAAGCTCCACCACCGGAGCTGACGGCCACGCAACCGTACGAGTGCGTTCGAACCGCAGCGGCGTCAAGACCATCTCCGCCATCATCCATAGCGGAACGCCTTTCACCCTCTGCTGCAGCCGCGTGACCTTTTTGCCCGGCGAGGCGGCCAAAATGCGCATCGTATCAGGAGATGGCTTGGTCGGCAACGTGGGCACTGTGTTGCGGGATTCTCTAGCGGTTCAGGTTTTTGACTCACTGAACAATCCCATCCCCCACAGTGTGGTCACTTTTACTGTTCAATCCGGCGGCGGCCTGTTCCTCGAGTCGCAAAAAATCACTCAGACCGACACGACGGACGCCGGCGGCATAGCCCGCGTGTTTCTCATTCTGGGCAAACAGGTGGATCTGAACAATGTGGTGGTCGCTTCCAGCGGTTCCATCCAACAGGTGATCACCTGCAAGACGCGCGCAGCCGCAGCGGCCTTTATCTACACGCATGAAGGAACAGAACAGGCTGCCGCTGTCACCACCGACCTCACCGATCCTCTGGTGGTACGGGTGGAGGATAGCGCCGGCAATCCGGTCTGGAATGCAGCCGTCACTTTTACACCGGCGGATAATGACGGTTTAATCACCAGCGCTAACCCAGTGCGCACGGATTACAACGGTCTGGCCAGGGCCTCTTATCGACTGGGGAACAAGGCCGGCGATCGCTATGTGACGGCGCGCGTCAGCGGCGTTGCCACCGCCGCGACTTTTATCATTCACGCCAGCGGCAAAACCCCCAACCGCATCGTAGTCGTATCCGGAAACGGTCAACAGGGGCCGGCCGGCGCGGTGCTGGAACAACCGTTCGTTCTTCAAGTTCTCGATGAATACGGCAACGGCGTCGCGGCCGTGTCCATCGCCTTTAGACTGGTGGAGGGCTCTGGAGCGAAGATCCTCGGAGCGGATACATTGCTGACCGACGCAGAAGGCAAGATCAGCGCGCAAGTGCAGCTGGGCTATAAAGCCGGCGATTATGCCTTTCTGGCAGTTTCCTCTTTGCTGCCGGACCAGGCGGCCTTGTTCAGCTGCCAGGCGCTCCCCGGCGCTGCCTACAAGATCGACCTGCTGCCCGGCAACCGCTCCAACAACGGACAGAGCATGACCATCGGCCGTGAACTGCTTCATCCAATCATCGTGGTCGTGCTCGATCAACACAACAATCCGGTCAAGAACGAACTGATCCAGTTCGCGGTGGTGGAAAACAACGGCTATATGATCAATCCCAAGGCGATCTCGGATGATTCCGGCCGCGTCTACGGCCGCTGGGTGCTGGGCGAAACCCCGGGCCACAATAAAGTAATGGCCTATCGGCTGGGCTTGTATAACAGCCCCCTTCCGTTCACCGCCATCGGCGTGACCAACCATTACCCTGAATTCCTCGGTCTGCCCGAGTACGAACAGGAGATCGAATACAACCAACCATGGTCCTTTACCCTCCATGCGCTCGATGCGGACAACGATCCGTTGAGATACAGCCTCCGAATCAAACCCAACCCCACTAATGTGCGGTTCGATTCGCTCGGCAATCAGCTCTTTCAGTGGACGCCGACGATACGGCAAAAGGGAAACTATCAATTTTTCTTTACCGTGCAGGATCCAAAAGGCGGTCTGGATGTGGATTCGCTTCTGGTCAAAGTGGTTGGCGACTCCGCACCGGTGATCACCAGCCTCTATCCCATGTGCGGGCTGCCGTTGGCTATGAGCAAACCGGACAGCATGGTTTTCTCTTGCACCGCAGTGGATTACGACGGCGATCCTTTGACCTATCGCTGGTTCGTCAATGAGCGATCCTTCAGCGGCCCGACTTTTGTCTTTCGCAGTTTCGATCATCCGCGCGGAAGTCTGCGCATTCATGTGGAAATATCCGACGGCGTCAAAACCACCCGGTCTTGTGAATGGGTCATGCTGGTGACGCAGGTGGATCTGACCTCCTTTACCGCCGCCTTTGAACCCTTTGCCGGTGTGCGTTTGAGCTGGCGGGTGGCATCCGAGTTGAACAACGCCGGCTTTGACGTATTGCGCAGTACATCGGAACACAGCGGCTTTAGCGCCGTCACCCGCCGACTCATCGCCGCCACCGGCACCGGCTCCTATGAATTTATCGACAGCACCGCTGTGGCGGGAATGCGGTACTTTTACCAGCTGCAGGACCTCAGCCTGGATGGCAGCCGCACGCTGCACGGCCCGGTGCAGGTCGATCTGGCGTTGCCGGCGCAATTTGCCGTGCTGCAAAACTATCCCAATCCGTTTAATCCGGAGACGCGCATTCGCTTCCAACTGCCTGCATCCGGCCGAACCCGTGTTGCCGTTTTCAACACCCTTGGACAGATGGTGCGCTCGCTGGCGGATGCCTCGCTGCCGGCCGGCTATCATGAGATCAACTGGGACGGCCGGGATGAACAGGGCCGTCCAGTCGGCTCAGCGGTCTACTATTACCGTGTTGAATCAGCAGGAGAACGGGCGGTGAAAAAAATGGTGCTGTTGCGCTGAGGTGCGAAACAACTAAACAGAAGACCCCTGCAGCGCCTGATGCAGGGGTCTTTTTTTTAAGTGATTATCTGCTTTCAAAAAACAAAATTAATGAGTATCTTTTTCGCGCGCTTTCCGTCTTCAGCCAGGAGGCCTAAGGCAGGCTCGCAGCGCCACGCCGACAGAGTTCGGGAAAGGCCGAATCATTCATCAGGGAGACCTCTTTGTCCTATCTGGGTCAGCTGGCCGCGCTTACCGCGGCTTTTTTTTGGAGCGGCACCGCCATTATGTTCAGCGCGGCTGGAAAACGGATCGGCGCTTTTGCGACCAATCTGCTGCGCATTTTATGCGGAGCGGTGTTGTTATGCACTGCGCTCTGGCTGACCACGGGTCAGTTCTTTCCCCTTCACGCCACCGCCTATCAGATTAAATGGCTGGCGATCAGCGGCATCGTCGGCCTGGCCATCGGCGACGCGGCGCTGTTCGTCTGCATGGTGGGATTAGGTCCGCGCATCGCCACCCTGCTGCTCTCTCTGGCGCCGGCCATCACCACGCTGGTGGCCTGGTTTTTCCTCGGCGAAAAACTGAGCGGGCTCTCGGTATTTGGAATTCTGTTAACGCTGGGAGGCATCTGGTGGGTGGTGCTGGAGGAACACAGCGATCCGGTTCAGGGCTCCAAAACCGTTGGTCTGATCATGGGCCTGATCGCCGCCATCGGCCAGGGATTGGGTATCATCTTTGCTAAAAAGGC
>JAKJDB010000291.1 GCA_022706175.1 Candidatus Zhuqueibacterota bacterium
GGTGCTGGAGCAGGGGTCCGGATTTGTTGTCGCCCGGCTCTGTCTGGTGGCTGGATTCGCCGCGTTCTCCCGCGGCAATTCGTTCATGGTAAGGACTCTGGCCAGCCTCCGCGCTGAAGAACCAATCACGCTGTCGACGGATGAATTCAGAACGCCGGTGTTGGTCGAGGTGGCTGCGCGGGCACTGCTGGAACTGGCCGGCAGCCGCTTGACGGGCATCTATCACCTGGCGGGAAACAACCGGTTGAGCCGCTATGAGATCGGCCGCAAAGTGGCTCTTTTAGCTGGAATGAATCCGGAGCTGATCCGGCCCAGAGACAGCTATTCACCGGCTGCAGGCGCAGCCAGACCAAAAGATGTTTCTCTGGACAACCGTAAGGCGCGTTCGCACCTGCATACTTGTTTTCCTGATTTTGATCCGGCCCTGGCGCAACTCCTCGCAAATCAGTCCTGATCTTGATGAATCCTGCAGTAATGCTTTTGCCAAGGATGCTGCTCGAACAGACTTTTCGCCGTCCATATCATAAAAAAAAGGGCGAAGTAACAATTCGCCCTTGAATGATATGGAACCATGGACCGCCTGAAAATTATCTCTTGCGCTGCGGCGCAAGTTTAAATAGTGGTGTCCTTTTCCGGCGGCGGCGAGCTCGCCACCGCCTGCTCCAGCGCTTCCTGCTCAGCGATCAGGGATTCCACTTTTCCCGACACTCCCTGAATCGTGTCATGCAGCAGATCGATCTTGCGATCCACCTTGTGCTCCCACTCAGAGATACCGTGTTTTAATTTTTGGACTTCCGCATTATTCACTGCGATCTTTTCTTCTAATGCCTTGATTTTATCCAAGTTATCGCTCTTGGCGAGTTTGGCCTCCATGGCGGCCAGACGGGCTTTTAAATCGGTCAAAGCTTTGCCGGCAGGTGCGGGCTTTTTGGTTGCAGGGGCTTTTTTAGTTGCTGTTTTGGCTTTTGCTTTGGGTTTGCCTTTGGGCTTGGCTTTGGGGGTGGTTTTTTTCGCAGTAGGCATAGTGGGAACCCTCCTTATTTGTTAAAAACGATTTTTTAACAACATGAGGTTATGCGAATAAATTAGAACATCTGCACATAAGATGCAAGAGAAATATAACCATCATGCCGAACGAGTCCACGGCCGACTGTGCAAGCCCTGGTAAGAAACAGTTCACTGGTGATCGTCTGCTGCAGCCGCTTTGTCCTAACGTACCACAGGAAATTCCGTGATTCGCAATGTGGTGCAGCCATAGGGAACCAGAAGGATTTCCTGTGCAGGCTCTTGCACGAGATGGGTGACCGGGCTTGCGGGCAGTGGTCCGGCGCTGTGGTTATAGAGCTGCCATTCTGGAATGCGCTTGCCGCGGGTCCTGATTTCGATCGGTGCGCCGGTCAGGTCCCAAGGCTTTGCGCCCACGGGCTTTTGGACAACCGTGAATCCCTGCTGCGGATTTTGCACCGCTTCTTCCAGCAATCCGTAATTCCATGGTCCGTCCGGATACACCTCCTGATACTCGCCCCATTTGTCCGTTGCAGGAACCGATTTCCAAATCTCGTTCATTTTGAGACTGAACACCAACGGGCCGCGCTCCACCGCTACCGATGCTTCTACCCAGCGGCTGGTTCTGATCGACAGAGCGAACACCAGCTCGATGCAATCGTTGTTTTTCCAGGTATGGAATAGTCGGACGCTCTGCCGGCCGGAATAGGTCCGCTGGAGTCGTCCGTTGATGAACACCTCTGCTTTTTCGCACCATTCAGGGATGCGCAGATAAAAAGGGAACGCAACGCTTTTTTTAACCGAGAAGGTAAAGCGCACCGTGCCGTCGAAGGGATAGCCGGTCTCCTCAGTGATGGTCACCGGTATGCGGTCTGCGACGATCATGGAGACCTGTGACGGCGCATAGAGCAGGGCAGCGGCGCCGCTATCCGGCGTGGCGTAGTAGAGGTTTTGCACGAATTTGGGCCAGCCCTGATGCATGTTGCAGGTGCAGCAGGGATAACCGGTGAGCAGGCCGTAGCACAGGTCGGTGTGGCCGTGATTTTCCGTTTCGAAAAAATTTCTTCGCGCGCGGGTGACCAGAACCTGATTAGCGCATTGAAAGTATTGCCGGCTGTTGTACGGATCGTCCGCCTGGGGCGGCAGCGCGTTGAAAGCGATTTTTTCCAGATGATCGGCCCAGGTGAGATCGCCGGTGATGGGCAGCATGGTCTCCAGGGAGAACATCCATTCCACAACCGAGCACAGCTCGATTCCCTGAGTGGGAGAGTTGCCGTGCAGCGGTTCATCGCCGCCGTACATGCCCTGCGCCTGTCCGTGATAACGCTGTACATCCGCCAGCGCCTGTTTCACCGCTTGCAGATAGGCTTGTTCCGGGTGCTGTTGAAAAACGACCACCGGCTGTTTAAAGCCCTGCGCCAGATTGACGCAATGAAAGGAGCGCTGTTCTTTAACGCTCAGGGCGTTGATCTGCTCCTCTTTCCACGGATAGCGTACTCGGTCATAAATCCATGGACTGCCGCCCGGAAAGGTGCGGTGAAAATCTGTCGGGCGATCGTTGAGGAATACGCGCGACCAGGGAAAGGTCTGTTCAATGAGAAGGTCTGCCAGGTTCAGCAAAAAGGGCTCGCCGGTGAGGTTGTAGAGCCAGTAGACGGCCATCAGGTTATCGCCGCCGCGGCGGTTCGCCCAGATGGTCCAGTGATCGAGCGGGGTTTTGGGCAGTTCGGTCCATTGATAGCGGAAGTAGCGGCGCATGAGGTCGATGACGCGCGCATCCTGAGTGGCGCTGTAGTATTGCATCAGCACTTTGAGCATGACCATTCTAGGCCACCAGTCGCGGCGCTGCGTCTTTTGCAGCCCAGGCTCCGGCTTTGGCTGATCCAGCTCTTCCGGGCCAAAGTCGCCGTCGGCCCGCTGATGAGTGAGGCACCATTCAATCCACGGCCGGGTTTTCGCGATCAGCGCCTGGTCCTGCAGAAGGTAAGCCAGAGGCAAGAGTCCGTCGATCCAGTAGGGGCCGCGCTCCCAGCCGTCGCCATCGCCGCCGAGCCAGCCGTTGCGCGGCCCCACCACCGCGGGGTATCGTTCATCCAGATGGCCGGTCAGACCTGCGGCCATGGTCTGCAGTTGCTGTCGCAGCCAACCCTGCGGCTGAATGGCGCCCAGCGGCAGCTCAAGATAGGGTTTGGCGGTCAGCGGAACCCGGTTGGCGGTATAGAGGGACGACGCGGGAACCCGGGAAACAAAGCTCGGGCACAGCATCAGGTAAATCAGGATCGGAGTGGAAATTCGTCTTTTCATAGGCCTTTTGGCGGATAGAGTAGGGCAAATCTGCTTCGAATTTGCCGACTCATTTTGATTCAAAAGAACCCTTGCTACGGTCCATGCAGCCGACATCATCATTTTGTCATTCCGTGCGTGTCAGCTCGTATTTCAAACGGGCCAACGAGGTCGTCACGGGCGAGGAATTCATCGACGAAGGGCCGGCGCCCCAAGAAACGAGCGGGTTCAGGGTTTCGCTGCGCCGGTCAGGTTCTGCATGTTGAGCATCGGCACCACGTTCTGCGGCAGCACGCCCCAGGAGATATTGGGCGCCAGTTTCTGCACAAATTCCCACTGAATGATGGTGGGATTTTTCGTCAGCGCCAACTGCCGGATCTCGATGCTTTTGGCGTCGCCCTCGGCGGCGACGATCTTTTGTTCCTTGCGGATTTTCTCCTGTTCCAGCTTGTTTTTTTCCGTAGAGATGTTTTCCAGGGCGATCTGTTTTTCTTCCAGCGTTTTGGCGTATTCGGTGGTAAAGCTGATGTTGCGCAGAACCAGTTCATCGAGGATCAAACCGTTATCGGCAAACTTGGGCGCGATCTCGTCAAAGATCGCCTGCTGCGCTTCATAGCTGCGTTTGGTATAGAGGTCGTAGGCTGCGAACTTGGTGGGCACGCGCCGGCCTGAGCCGCGTATTTCGGTTTTGACTACCTTCTCGACATACTCTACTTCTGTTCCAAGATTCTGCACGATCCACGCCGCCTTGCCCGGCGCGATCATGAACCGGGCGGTGATGCCGACGCGGATCTGCTGGCCGTCCGAGGTCAGCGCGGTGATGATGATGTCCGGATAATCCGCCTTGCTTTCCCCGGGAATTTCAGAGGCCTCATAGGTTTTTTTCAAGGTCGGCAGAATCACCACCTTGTCAACCAGCGGAATGATCAAGTGCAGCCCCGGCGCCATTTCGCCCCTGACCGCGCCCAGTCTTTTCACCACGCCGACGGTGCCGGCATCGATGATGACCAGGGCCTGGCTGAGCAGAAAGACGGCAACCAGCACGAACACACCCAGACGGATGAGTTTTCCCTTGCCCTGAAAAAGGGCGCGCACGTTGCCGGCCGCTGTCCTGTCCTTCTGCATCAAGACCATAGCCATGAACACTGCGCCGATGAGAAATACAATGATCAGGGATAACATGGGCGCCTCCTTATTTGGTATGGGATGATTAAATTGAATCAGGATAATGGGGCGTGCAAGACGATCGGTCTGTCATCGTTCATCGGACAGACGAGAGGGCGCTGCTCGAATGCAGAAACCCTCATGGAACTGATGGCGATGACAGGGTGGAGCCACTGTGCTTTGGAAAAGCAAAACCA
>JAKJDB010000292.1 GCA_022706175.1 Candidatus Zhuqueibacterota bacterium
GAAACAGTGCGGATGCCGGTGGTCAACACATAGTCATCGATGACCACGCCGTCTCTGTCTTCAACCTCCACCTGTACCTGATACAGGGCGGGCGAGCTGGGCGACCACAGCCTTGGATGGTCCATCGTCCAGTCCATGGAAAATTCCTTTATGCCCGACCCGGTCAAAACCGGCAGCTCCACCGCCGGATTCTTTTCAGCCTGATCCTTGTCCTCCCAGCTTTTCATTTTTATTCTGATTTTTCCTTTAAACCCCAGCGCCCCTTTGTGTTCAACACGGATGGCGGCATGAACCACAGCCCGGCCGGCTTGAATGGATTTGGTATAAACAAAAGCATCCTGTATAAAGGTCTCACCGACCAGATCGAGAAACGCACGGCCGGCAAACCAACCGTAATTAAGATCCAGGTACGAATGCGAGTAGGTCGTCCCCTGGTCCGGAGTCAGATAGAAGGCATTCACTTTGATGGCCAAAAGATTTTCCGAATGAGGATTCAGATAATCCGTGACCTCCAGGCGAATGGGATAACGGTCCTTGATCAGCGCCGCCATTCTGCCGTTGATCCAGATTTCCCCGCCGGGATCCAGCGCTTCGATGGACAAATAAGCTCTTGTCAAACGGTCGATCTTGACGGTTTTTCTGAGAAACAGATCCTCCCCTTCATATCGTTCCGATCCCACAACATGGGGAAGATCCGTCATCGGCCAACCGCCATCGTCATACCACTCTCCCTGCCAGCCGACGGTGGAGGGTTCCACATCGAAACGCTCATCAATGAAAGTTATTGGATAAAAGGGTTGCGTCGCCTCGGCGGTTCGATGATAACCGACGCCGTACAACTCGTCGATTTCAATGTTCCCCCGTGTTTTTATATGAAAACCGTCGACGAGCACGGCCGCTTCATGGGCCGCCACATAGTCTGCGATTCGTTCGCCGTTGATCAAGACCGTATAATGCGCCTCGCCGCCGTGGCCGGCCAGATCCGCCTCGATCCTGATCTCCTGCCAGACATAAGGCTTGCAACCGCTCCCCTCCGTTTTTAAATCCTCGGAATAGTAGAAAAAGGAATTTTTATTCATTTCAAGCCTCGCCAGAGTCTTGCCCCCTCCCTGATCGAGCAGCGAAAACTCGGCGGCTGCCGTATCCTCCAACAGGCGGGCCTTCCATTGAATGGAAAAACGCCAGGTCTGGACAGGCAGGTCCCACCTCCATTCGGCGCCGCCCTGTAACTGCAGTGCCCCCTGCTTGATCAGAATACCCCTGGCGCCTCTATATTTGGCCAGCTTTCTGAGGCTCTCCTCATGTTTCCCTGTTTTCGAACTTGTCCATTTCCATTGGTCCAGGATCACTCTTTGGCGGATCGCGGGAAGCGGCTGCGGCTTGATACTCTTTAACAGATCGAGGGATTCCCGGCCGCTGACCACTCGGCTGTCAAGCCTTTGGTCGCCATGACAGGCGGAAACCTGGTCCGCATAGTATTTAAGAAACTGGAGACGCTGGTCGGTGTTCAGCGTGCTGGTCTCTCCTTTGAAATCGGTTTCCCCGTTGGCGCGCGGGTCTTGAGAGTAATACCGGACTTCATACCCAGCCAACATCGGTTGGCTGGATGCCGGCTGCTCGGCGAAACCCATTTCCAGCGCCAGCAAACAGACCCACAGGTTCCTTTTGTTCCCTTTCATGACGACCTTTCACTAAGATGCGGGCTTGCGAGTATTCGTGAATGATCATCAGCTCCGCCTTCTGCGGAAGCGGCTGACTCTGCTGATGAAAAGCAAGTAATTTCTCCGGGCCAGCCCGTTTTCAGCATCAAAGGCCGGAGCAGAGATCTGGGTTGCGGCTATTACGGAAAATAGGCAATCAAGAAAAAATTAGCAAGCGCAAATCATTTGCCTTGATATTCTGCTTCCTAACCGTTATTTTTTTGTAAAAGCCCGCACACCCATCCAAAGAGGCAGAACAATGAACAAAATCGGATTCCTGAGCCTGCTGCTGTTGTGCACAACGCTGGCAGCCAGGGAATATCATGTGTCGGTCAAAGGTTCAAACGCAAACGCGGGTTCGACGGCCAGTCCGTTGAAAACCATCCAGGCGGCGGCCGTCCGCGCCCTGCCGGGCGACACCATCACCGTGCACGCCGGCACCTATCGCGAACGGGTGAATCCCGTGCGCGGCGGCGTATCCGACGACCGGCGCATCTTATACCGGGCTGCTCCCGGAGAGACGGTGCACATCAAGGGCTCAGAGATCGTCAGCAAATGGACCAGGGTCAAGGGCGGTGTGTGGAAAAAGATCCTGGCTCATTCATTCTTCGGCGATTATAATCCCTACAAAGATCTAATCTACGGCGACTGGTTCAGCGATCATGGCCGCCCTCATCACACCGGCGAGATCTTTTTGAACGGCAAATCGTTGTATGAGGTGGAATCGCTGGACAAGGTAATGGATCCGGCGCCGCTGGCAAACGCCCAGGACCAGGAAGGCTCCACTTATGTCTGGTACTGCGAGAGCGACGACGCGCAGACCACCCTGTGGGCCAATTTTCACCGCCATCAGCCGAACAAAGAACTGGTGGAGATCACGACGCGGCCCTGTTGCTTCTATCCGGAAAAGACCGGCATCCATTACCTGACCATTCGCGGATTTCACATGAGCCAGGCGGCGACTCAGTGGGCGCCGCCGACCGCAGAGCAGCCTGGATTGATCGGCACTCATTGGAGCAAGGGCTGGATCATCGAACACAACGTCATCAGCGACAGCAAGTGCTCCGGCATCACTCTGGGAAAGGGCCGTAGCACAGCGCAGAACGCCTGGCTGGCGGATCCGAGCAAGGACGGCTCGCAGCATTATAACGAGACGATTTTCAAGGCGCTCAGGGCCGGATGGAGCCGGGAGAACATCGGCTCGCACATCGTTCGGCACAACACGATTTACAACTGCGAACAGACCGGCCTCTGCGGCAGTCTCGGTGCGGTGTTCAGTCAGATCTACGGCAATCATATCTACAACATCTGGACCAAGCGCCAGTTCGGCGGCGCGGAGCTGGCCGGCATCAAGATCCATGCCTCCATCGACGCGGTCATCCGCAATAACCGCATTCACAACACCTGCCGCGGACTGTGGATGGACTGGATGGCGCAGGGCGCCCAGATTGTGGCGAATGTTCTCTATGACAATTACAGCGAGGACCTGTTCCTGGAAGTGAACCACGGTCCCTATCTGGTGTGCAACAACATCATGCTGTCGCCGCGCGCCATTTTCAACATGTCGCAGGGAGGCGCGTTTGTGCACAACCTCATCACCGGCCGCATCCTGGTCCGGCCCGAACCGAGCCGATTCACCCCTTATCATTTTCCCCACTCGACCGACGTGGCCGGGCTGATAACGATCCTCAACGGCGATGACCGGTATTTCAATAATCTTTTTTCGCCGGACAGCTCCTGCGACCATAAAGTCATCGCGCCCAACACGCAGACGCCCGCTCATTTCTTGAAATACCGGTTCGGATTGCAGCAGTACGCAACCGCCCAATGGCCGGTGCGGTCCGCGTCCAATCTGTACCTCAATGGCTATCAACCCTACGGCCAGGAGACCAACAGTCTTGAGAACAGGATTTTTAATCCGGCCATTCGATTGGAGGACAGGGGCGAGGAGGTGTATCTGCATCTCACCGCTGATTCATCCTTGCAAAAAATAGAAACTCAGCTGGTGACAAGCGGGCTTCTCGGCAAAGCCAAGATGGCGGACGCGGCCTATGAGAATCCCGACGGTTCCGCCCTGACCATCGATCGCGATTATTCGGGGGAGCCGCGTTCTCTCTTATCGCCCAAAGTGGGCCCGTTTGAGAATCTGGTCCAGGGAGAACAGACGATAAGGGTCTGGTAGCGATCCGGCCGGGTTAACAGCATGCAACCATCCGATCGAAAACGAAAAACTGGAATACCGCCATCTGAACAATCAAACCGGCAAGGGTCGATAAACAGCCAAAGGAACCTGCGCGCGCCGGATGCCAGGAACCGGTAGGGTAAACCGGCACGCTCATTCGTCATAACCGCCGGGAGAGAAAAAATGGACATGAAACGCCGCTCAATTCTGTTCATGGTGATTGCCGTCATCGGTGGAATTCCGGCCACAACCGGCTGGTGCCAGAGCCCTGCCCCCTTTAAAGATGTTGTGCTCTATGCGCCAGGACATTTCGGCAACAGCTATGAGGTCATGAGCCCCGGTCAAATGCGGGACTATCTCGCTGCCTGCAAGGCCTACGGCTTTAACCGCTATGCCGACTGGTATGATACGGTGGATTGCACCGATCCTTTTTCCGGCCAGCGGCACACCGTGTTGGGCGCCAGCCTCTGGCAGCGGAAAAAGGCGAACTTAAACTCCGCCCAGTCTCTGGGTCTGTCCTGTGAGTGGCTGATCACGCCCAACCATGTTTTCGCCGAACAGTGTTGCGTCGCGCCGGCCGTACAGTCGGAGAGAATTTTCGGACAACTGGTCTGCCCGTCGCAACCCGAAGGACGCAAAATTATTCTGCAGAATTATAAAAATCTGTTTGCCGACCTCGCCGCCTCCGGCGTTCGGTTAAAAGTCCTCTGGTCAGCGCCCTATGATTACGGCGGCTGCGCCTGTGCGGCCTGCAGCCCCTGGATA
>JAKJDB010000293.1 GCA_022706175.1 Candidatus Zhuqueibacterota bacterium
GGTATGATCCGGGCAACATCTTTTATTATTCGGACGGCAAATTGGACCCTGCCAAGGATGTTGCGGAGGTGGGGAACGTGGTGTGCGGAATGTGCGTGAAAGACTATCTGCCGCCCAAGAATGTCGAGGTAACGCCCGGAACCGGTCAGGTGAATTTTCCCGTCGTGCTGCAACGGCTGAGACAGGCCGGCTTGAACGGAGGGCCGCTGGTCATCGAGTGCTTGAAAAAAGGGGAGCTCGACCAACTGGCCAAGGAAGCGAAACAGGCGCGCATCTATTTGCAGCACATTTTACCTGCGTGACAGGAGTTCTTCCATGAAAGTGAATCGTCGACAATTCATCAAAACTTCAGTGGCAGGGGCCACCGCGCTGCTGTTTAAACAGGCTCCGGCGGATGTGGATCCCTTTCAGCGGGTCGCCCTGGGCCGGACCGGACTGTCGGTCTCTCGCATTGCCATGGGCACCGGCGTCAAGGCGATCAATCGACAGTCCAATCTTACTCGCATGGGCATGGAGGCGGCCAAATCACTGGTGCGCCACGCCTATGACCAGGGCGTGCGCTTTTTCGATTGCGCCGACACCTATGGAACTCATGCCCATGTCGCCGCTGCGCTCAAAGGACTGCCCCGCGATTCCTATGTGCTCTCCACCAAGCTCTGGCTGCGGCCCGGCGGCATTCCAGAGCCGGAGCGGCCGGATGCGGATGTGGTGATCGATCGCTTCCGCAAGGAGCTGAACACCGATTATATCGATCTGATCCAATTGCACTGCATGTTCGAGCCCAACTGGCCGCAGCTGTTCCGCCGGCAGATGGATATCCTCGAGTCGCTGAAAGGCCAGGGCGTGATCCGCGGCCACGGGGTCTCGGTGCATTCGCTCTATGCGCTGCAGGCCTGTGTCTATGAGCCTTGGGTGGACACGGTGCATGTGCGCATCAATCCGTTCGGCGACAAGATGGATGCCCGCGAACCTGAACCGGTCATCGCCCTGATCGAGCAGCTGCACCAGGCGGGAAAAGGCATCATCGGAATGAAGCTGATCGGCGAAGGGCTGTATCGTAATGCGCCGGAAAAGATCGACGCCACGCTGAAAATGGTCCTCGGGATCGACAAGGTGGACGTGCTGCTGGTGGGCTTTGACCGTCCCGAGCAGATCGAGGATCTGGGCAGGCGGGTCGCCGCGGTCCTGCGCGGATGATCGAACTGTTTGTTTTAAGGTGTTTTGTTTGGTAACTTTCATCCGTGTTTCCCGTATCAGAGGATGAGGGCGGTGGTTGGTCTGTATTAATGAGAGACGTCGATGCCTTATTTTGACGAAAAACCTCATCGCTTCCGCGTCTTTTTCGCGGTACTGTTCACTGTGCTGTTTGTGTTCAGTGTGATTCATTTCTATCGCCTGATCGAATCACCTACAGACGAAAACTGGTTTACCAACACGCCCACTCCTTTTTACATCGTCGAGGACGTTCCGGCCAAGCTGCTGAAGGCGGACAAGAGCGGCCGTTTTGCTCTAAAGCCCGCCCGGGTTCCGGACAGCCTTCTCGTCGGCGATATCCTTCTGCCCCACTCGAAAAAGATCAGCCTGGCCGCTCTCATCGATTCGCTGCATTTTCTGCAAAAGCACGATTCGGTTCTCACCTGCACTATTTATCGTCCCAAGTACAATCAAGTCTACACCTATCGGGTGGCGAGCGCCGTGATGCCGGATACCCTGATCCGTCTGCTGCCGCCGTCTGTCGCCGTGTTTGATGTGGCCAAAGGAGGCGCCTCCGACCGGGCGGGGATGAAAGCCGGCGACCTCATCGTAACCATCAACCAGCGCTCCTTCAAGGATATGTTTGAAGCGGATCGCATCATGCGCACCGGCAGAACCGGAAAGAGCATTGTCTATGAAATAGTGCGCCGGAATGAAAAGGTGCAGCTCAACGTGGTGCTGGCCCGTTTCGGCATCCCGTTCTCTCTGTTGATCTTTATGATCACCGGGCTGACCTACATGGGGTTGGGGCTGTTTCTCGGCATTATGCGCCCGCAGATCAACGCCTCGCGCCTGCTGGCGTTGGGCTTTACCCTTTTCGGCTGTGTGCTGATGTTGATGAATACGATGCGTCAGCCCATCATCGATTCATGGAGCAACTTTATCACCTATCCGTTGCCGGCTATGCTCTATCTCTCCATCGCCGTGATTCTGCACAGCAATTACTATTTTCCCCGCCCCAGCCCGCTGTTGTTGCAGAAACGCTGGCTGCAGATCCTGCCCTATGCCATCGCCCTGATCTGCAGCGTCGCCATCTACCTGGGAAAGGGCGCCATCTGGATAAACCGCTTTGTTCTGTTGATGGTCCTGATCTCCCTTCTGCCGTTGTTCTTTTATCGCAAACAGTTCAATCCGGAGAACAAGAGGCTGTTACGCATTATCCGGTTGGCTCTGATGGTCTGCATCGGCCTGCTAATCGTCCTTGTCTGGTATGTGAACCGGTACGCCGGCCCGCTTTCTACAGGTTATATCGGATTCCCGCTCATGCTGGTACCGGCTGCCTATCTGTACACCATCGGCCGATACCGTCTACTGGACATGAATTTGCGCATTCGGCGCAACATCCGGTTTTCGTTGGCCGTGATGCTGTGGATTTTCAGCCTGGTGATCATCGGTTTGTTGGTCTTTTGGCGGCTGCCGTCGATGTCGTTTTCACTGCCGAACATCACCCTGACCGGTTCCTCCATCGAAGTGCTGGACAGCCCGAAGTCCGTGCAAGAGCAGGCGACTCTGGAAAAGGGCTTGCTCATGGTGCTGGCTGTGCTGCTGGTCTTTGGCTTGTGGAAAATCGGCCGGCTGGGAGTGCGATTTCTGGCCAAGCATTTTCATCGTGATCATTACGACTATCGGCGCGCCGCACAGCTGGTGAATCAAATGCTGAGCAAGCGCATCGATCTGTCGGATCTGGCCGTCGGGCTCGGCCAGCGAGTGAATGAGTTGATGCATCTGCAGCAGGTGGGAGTGCTGTTCTTCCGTGAAACGGATCAAATCGCCTGCGGTCATGCAGAGGGATTGGCGGATGAAAAGTGGAGTGCTTTTAGGGATCAGGCGCCGGCGTTGATGGCGGCCCTGGCCGACTGGCTGCCGAACCCTGACCGGTTTGCTGTGGAATATCTGCCGGAAAAACCCAAGCAAAAGCTGTATGAATTCGGCTTTCGCTATCTGGTGCCCATCTATTCCTCCGACCGTTTGCGCGGATTGTTTCTGCTCGGGGAGAAGCGCTCGGAGAGCCCGTTTTATCAGGAGGACTATCAATTCCTGCGCTCCATCAGTCAACAGGTGTCTGTGGCTGTGGAGAACGCTTTGCTCTATGAGCAGCTGGCGCAGCGCGAACGGCTGCGCCACGAGTTAGAGATCGCCAGACGGATTCAATTGGCTTCGCTGCCCCAGGATACGCCGCGAATCCCCGGACTGGAGATCGCCGGGTGGTCCCTGCCGGCCCTGGAGGTGGGAGGGGATTATTACGATTATCTCAACGGCAGCGACGACGAATTGACCGTCGTAGTCGGCGACGTGAGCGGCAAAGGGATCTCGGCTGCGCTGTACATGTCCAAAGTGCAGGGCATTTTACGATCGCTGCACAGTTTTCACCTTTCCCCCCGTGACCTATGCATTCACCTGAACGACCTTCTGGACCGGGATCTGGAAAAAAACTATTTTGTCACTGCTCTGGCGGCGGCCATTCAGGCGTCGGAGCGCCGCCTGATCTTGACGCGGGCCGGACATCTGCCGCTCTATCATTTTCGTATGGCCACCCATCGCGTGGAACTGCTGACGCCCAGGGGGATCGGGTTTGGTCTGGATCAAAAGGATATCTTTGAGCAGGAATTGGAAGAGTATAAAATCGTCTATCAATCCGGCGATGTGTTCTTATTCGTAACCGATGGAGTTACGGAATCGCGCAACCGGGACGGAGAAGAGTTCGGCGAGATGAATTTGATGAGCCTTCTCATGCAGCACGCCGACAAGAATGCACGGGAGCTCTGTCAGCAGGTGGTGCAGGAGCTGCAGCGTTTTGCCGGCGTTGAGCCTCAGGCCGACGACCTGACCGTGGTGGTGGTTAAGGCGAGTTGATCCCGTCGCAGTGACACAGGATCATAGCACATTCACTCTGAGGCCGCCGCTGTCCACCGCAAAATCGAAAAACCGGGCGCGTGGGTTGGGAGGATTTTGTTCCAGTTTCTGCCGCATAAGGTCGCGATCGTGCCGACTCTTGGCCACCATCAGTAAGAAACCTCCGCCGCCGGCTCCTAAAAGCTTGACGCCATGGACGTGCGGGCTCACCTGTCTGATCAATCCCTCGATCACCTCTGTAGATGAACCCTGATCCAATCGTTTGTTGCATTCCCACACGTGTCCTATCAGCTCGCCGAATGTTTCCATCTGACGATGGTCCAACGCGCTCTTCATCTCCAAAGCCAGTGATTTCAGACGGGCAAGAACCATCAGAGCTTCCGGATCGCGGTCGAGATAACGGCTGACGACCTGGCGGAGGATGTTCTTGGCCATTCTGCGCAGACCGGTATAATAGAGCAGGGTGTGTTCTTTGCTCTCTTCGTCCAGTTGCGTCCACGACAGGGTCGGCGTCTGGTCATATCCGGCCGGTG
>JAKJDB010000294.1 GCA_022706175.1 Candidatus Zhuqueibacterota bacterium
AACTTTAAGATCAAGCAAACAGGTGCGATGAAAAGTACCCCACTTGTGCAAGTGAAAAAAAGGCAGCCAATCCAGATTTTTACCGATCAATCTGGTTATAAGAAAAGGAACAGCTTTGGCCAGGGCTATCCACCAAACCTGGGACCGCTGCATTAGGCCAAGACTGTTCTTTTTGTCCACAGATATGAAGCGTAAAGGAATAATGGAATAAAGGGATTGAAGCACGCGCAGTTGAGTGAACGGGATACCTGCCCTGATTCTGGTAAGATGTTTTGCTTGAGCCAGATCATCAAATCCCATAAACCAGAGAGGATCGCGGAAAGCGTTCTTTTCCAGAATGTCGCGAATCAAACTCCATCCCAGGACTGAAACAGGGCCGCTGAATCTTTCGATGAAAAAATAGTTGACATACTCCAACCTGTTTTCATCCCACCAGCGCTGCCCCTGGGCGAACAGCGCAGTAATCGGTCGTGCCTGTAAAATCCACAATCGGTTTTGCGAATCGATGGCCCATTCAATATCCTGCGGACCGCCCAACCGCTTTTCTATTTCAAGTCCGGTGCGAAACAAGGTTCGCAGCAGCTCGATAGAGGCCGGATTAGACAATCGACCTTTTTTTTCATGAGCTAAAGGGAGTCCGGATGGCCGTTCAAATTCTATACGAAAAGGCTCTTCCCTCCCTTCCATCAGACGCTCCCCGGTCCGATGAACGTATTCGACCAGCATGTGGTCATCGGCGGAACTGGGATTTTGCGTGAATAATACGCCGGCGAACTGCGCGGCGACCATAGGCTGCAAAATCACCGCCATCCCCGGATCGGTTTGCTGAACCTTGCCCGGATAAGCGTTTTCAGCCGGTGTGAATCCGGAATGAACGACCGTGTGAATGGCATCGAGGATCTGACTGTGCTGCTTCAGATGAAGCAGCGACTTGAACTGTCCGGCAAAAGAGTAACGGGCCGCATCTTCGGCCAGCGCCGAGGATCGTACGGCATATCCTGATTCTGAGGGGTATTTACTGCAAAATTGAGCGATGATGTCCAGCAGGCGACGGTCCGAGGCAACGGACCGGGGGGTTATTGTCGAACAGATATAGGTCGGCAAGACCACAAAGTCAGGCACCCGGATGCCGTTGTGTTGGAGTGCAGCCAGGCGCGAGGCTTTTCGTCCTGTCCATTCAGTGCGGAGGGCGGCTTTTGTGTGTGAGCAAATGCTCCAGGACCTAGCCATTTTGCTGCAGCAACTCGCTGATATAAAAAACGTTTTCCTTGGGCGTTTCATAGGGAAGAACGCCGGTGCCGATGCAGACCTTCTCCCGCAGTGCGGCCAATGCGAGCAAACGCCGGACTTCTCCGGCGATTTCCTCCCGTGTGCCCTCGGATACAATACGCGAAATCATATTAATCCGGATCATCACGTCGGGATGGGCGGCGGCCTTTTCCATAAACTGCTGCTGATCGGTCTCAGCCGGACAGATCAGATAGGTGGCGCCGGTGGAGCAGAGTTCATCCACCAGCAGGGCCGTATCGCCGCCAATGATCAAGGCCGGCGTGAAGCCCTGAATGCGGCCGGTCAGGGCAACCAGTTGTGAGAGCGCGGGTAATTCTACCTGGGTAAAGATGTCCGGTGAAATAAGAGGCGGCGTCGCCGCTGATTCAAACAATGTGACTTTTAATCCAGCCGCTTGGATGGCCTGGAGGAATCCACTCTGATAGGCCACCAATCGCTGCAGGCCCTGAGCCAACAGGTCGGCCTTTACCAGCGCGGCATAAAGCAAAGTTTCAAAACCGAGCAACACCGAGGCCATGGAAAAAGGACCGCTGACCGGTATGCGCACATCGGCCTGTGGAAAACGGGCTTTCAAGCGTTGGCCAACCCGGATCAGCATGCTGATGCGGCCGGCGGTTTGCGGATCAAACGGCTCAAGCTCCAAGAGCTGTGCGGGATCGTGAAACAACGGTACCGTGATCGTCGGTATGCCGAATCCTTCGGCCGGGGTCACCTGGGCGCCGTAGGCCTCCGCCTCCGGATTGTAGATATCGATTCCGACGGTAACCGGTGTATGATGATAGAGTTCATAGGCCGCGGCGTGAGCCTGATAAAGCAAATCCTCGTTTCGCGAAACCTCCCAAGGCGTGCGACGAATGACCGCCGCTGCATGTTCGTAGACCGCTGGTTGAAAAAAAAGAGCAGGATCCCGCATCAATAGTCCCTTGTTTTGTGATATTCATCGAGCATGGCCATATAGTTGTCGTATTTGCTGCCTACAGCGATGGAATGGCTGGCGCCGAGGATGAAGCGCCCCCCCTCTTTGGCACAGGCCATGGCGGAGCGAATGTCCCGGCGTACCTCCTCCGGCGTGCCGCTGATCAGATGTTCGACGGCAACGCCGCCCCACAGGGTGATCTTGTCGCCGTAGAGCTGTTTCACCCGGGCCAGTTCCATATCCGCGGTGGGTTGAATGGATTGATAGGCGTCATAGCCGATCTCGATAAAATAGTCCAGCAAACGCCAGACATTGCCGCAACAATGTTTCATGATCTTTTGACCATAGGTGGATTTGATGTGGCGGACCCGCTCCTTGTTGGCGTCAAGATAAAAATCGCGAAACATGGCGGGACTGATAAAGGGGCCGGTCTTGTAGGCGAAATCATGTCCCCAGAGTACGGCATCGGCCTTGGAGTGGATCCACTGTTCATCCGCCCGTTTGAACAGGTTGGCGTAGAACTGTACCGCTTTGCCGATCAACTCCGGGTCTTCCATCAGCGTGATCATGCCCTTTTCCATGCCGCCCGGCAGAACGATGCCGATCTCTCCTCCTGAGGGACCGCAGATGAACTTTTCACGATGAAAGGTTTCGATCACGGTGTCGAGGATGTGCCAGGAGCGTTCATCGATTTGCGGCAAAGGCGGCTCGCCCTCGAACTCTTCAATGCGAAAAACTTTTTCCTGCATGACCGGATCGTGAATACAGGTGATATCAGCGGTAAAATCAGAGTATTTGTAGATACGCCCCTGCCGGTCCTGCCAGGTTGTTTCATCCAAACGCTGCGGCGGATCCTCGATGGGAAGAGGGATCTCCCAGGTGGCCATGGGGAAAGTGATGATGTCGAGATCCAGCTTGCGATGCAGAGCGATATGATCTTCCAGATAGCTCTGCACCACTTCATCCTGACGCCCCTCCCAGAAGGCGATCTGGGATTTGGCTTTGGCCCGCAGATAGGTTTCATGACCGAGAATTTTTTCCACGGTATCGAAATCGACGGCGAATTCGCCGATGGGAACCCGATCAGGGATGCGGCCGGCCAATACCGCATGCACGCGTTCTTTTGCCGTCATCGATACCAACCCGCATGCATCGCTGTTTCGTACATAGCCAGCACATTTTCAGTGGGCGAATTGTCCTGGATTTCATGCGTGGGCGCCAAGGCATAACCGCCGCCCGGCATCATGATCTCCAGGGTGGTTTGCACCGTCTTGCGGACCTGGTCCACCGTGCCGAAGGCCAATTCCCCGGCGGTGGAGATCATGCCATGAAAAGCCAGCTTGGCACCATAGTTCGTTTTGAGAAAGGCCGGCGCCATGTCCTGAGCTTCCGGTTGCAGTGTGTCCACCACGGAGACGCCCATTTCGATAAAGTCATTGAACGCCCAACTGCTGGAGCCGCAGGAGTGAATCATCACCGGCAGGTTGTAGGCTTTGGCCAGGTCGATGAACTTTTGATGTCTGGGACGAATGTGTTTGCGATAAAGGCTGAGGCTGATCGTCGGGCCGCGCTGGGTGCCCAGATCCTCGCCCATCCAAAAGAGATCGATGGCGCCCTTGCCGGCCTCCATGATGCGTTCCATGATCTGCAGCCACAGGTTGGTGCTGCGGTCGATCAACAGCAAACCGGCCGGTTCATCCAGCATAAGATCCACCAGCACCTGCTCCATGGTGCGCAGCATGCCCATGGAATTGATGATGTCGCCGACGCCTGGATGACCGACGACGACGCAATAGTCCTTGTATTGTCGGCTCAAGCGCTGAATGGCGGAATAGTCGAAATCATCCGGATTCGGAAGCTTCCACTTTGCAACGGCCTCCACGTCGGCGTTTTGCAGCGGCCAGGTGCAATAGTCCCAATAGCCTCCCCAATCGTGTTGAACCCAGCGGCGATGGCGGCCAAAGTTGTCGACCGTGATGCCCGGCAGATCCTGGTAGAGTTTTTTACCGATGTAGGGCGCGTCTATGGCGCGAAAATCAACCCCCAGTCGCCGGCGCAAGGCTTCATCGTCATTCTGTTTGAGGCCGAAATGAGCTTTGAGCCGGGCATCGATGGCCGGATTGTAGAGATAGTTGATCGGCACGCGATCCGGGATCGCATGGCCGAAGGCGGCTAACACACGGTCTTTAGGTTTCATGGTCTAACTTACAAAAAGATAGGGAAAAAGAAAAGAATTTATTTCAGCGCTACGAGGAAGGATTCTATTAATGCTCCGAGGTGTTTGGGGTTGGAACAGATATTATGGCTTTTTTGCTTCGTCGATCGCCCTGGCGCGCAATCTTCCCAGAAAGCCTTTGATCTCTGGATTGAGCTCGCTCAGCATCTTGATGTAGCTCTGTTCCGCGAAATCAACCTCAACCTGCCGG
>JAKJDB010000295.1 GCA_022706175.1 Candidatus Zhuqueibacterota bacterium
AGCGATCTCGGCATTCCTCTGGTGGCCGTAGGCCTTCTCTATCAGCAGGGATATTTTAATCAATACCTGAGCAAAGATGGATGGCAGCAGGAGCTCTATCCGGACAACGACTTTTACAATATGCCGATCAGGCTGGTGCGAGACGATCAGGGCCAGGTCCAGAAAATATCCGTACCGATTCAGGATCACGAAGTCAGAGCGCAAATCTGGCTGGCGCAGGTGGGCCGGGTGCCGCTCTACCTTTTAGACACCAATCTGCCGGAGAACAGCATTTCCGATCAGGATATCACGGACCAGCTGTACGGCGGCGACAACGACATGCGCATCAAACAGGAGATCGTGCTCGGCATCGGCGGACTGCGTGCCTTGGAAAAGCTGGGCATCCGTCCCAGTGTCTGCCATATGAACGAAGGACACTCCGCCTTTATGGCGTTGGAGCGTGCGCGCACCCTGATGCAGGAACGAGGGGTGAACTTTGCCGAAGCGCAGGAGGCCACGCGTTCGAGCAATCTGTTCACCAGCCACACGCCGGTGCCGGCCGGCATCGATGAATTCGATCCCGGGTTGATCGACAGGTATCTTGGCGGCTATTTCAACACCCTGCAACTCAGCCGTCAGCAGATCCATCACCTGGGCGGAGTCGACCGTCCTGAGACCGGCGGCAAGTTCAACATGGCCATCTTTGCCATCAACATGTCCGGCGGCGTCAACGGCGTCAGCCGTCTGCACGGCAAGGTGGCGCGCAAAATGTGGAACTATCTCTGGCCCGCCCTACCGGAGGAGGAGGTACCCATCGGTCACGTCACCAACGGCATTCACATCCCCACCTGGATCTCCGAAGACATGGCAGAGCTGTATGACCGCTACCTCGGACCGCGCTGGAAGCAGGATCCGGCCAATGAAAAAGTATGGCAGAGCGTTCAGTCCATTCCGGTTGAAGAGCTCTGGCGCACTCATGAGCGCCGGAGGGAACGGCTGGTGGCGTTTGCGCGCCAGCGGCTCGCTCTGCAGTTGGAGAACGCCGGAGCCAATCCCGGAGAGATCGACGCGGCCAAGGAGGTGCTGGATCCGGAGGCGCTTACCATCGGATTCGCCCGCCGGTTCGCTGAATACAAACGCGCCAAATTGCTGTTCTACGATCTCGAGCGCATCAGTCAGATCGTCAACGATAAAGATCGGCCGGTTCAGATCATCATCGCCGGCAAATCGCACCCGCGCGACAACAACGGCAAGGCCATCATCCGCGACATCATCAACATTCTGCGCAGAGAAGAGTTCCGCCATCGTGTTGTCTTTCTCGAGGACTATGACATGGAGATCGCGTCGTACATGCTGCAGGGCGTGGACGTCTGGCTCAACACTCCCCGGCGGCCGCGCGAGGCCAGCGGCACCAGCGGCATGAAGGCCAGCGTCAACGGCGTTCTTAACCTAAGCGTGCTCGATGGGTGGTGGGATGAAGCGTACCGCAACACCGTAGGCTGGTCGATCGGCCGCGGCGAAGAATACACCAACAGTGAACAACAGGACAAGCACGAGGCGGAATCGCTCTACTATGTACTCGAACATGATATCGTGCCGCTGTTCTATGCCGGCAACAACGGTCTGCCGCGTGAGTGGATCCGCATGATGAAATCAAGCATTCAAGCCAACAGCCCGCTGTTCAACACCCATCGCATGGTGATGGACTATTTCACCCAGTATTATTTACCGGCGTCGCAGCGATGCGCGCACTTTACCGAGGGCAGCCTACAGGCGGCCAAAGCGCTGGCCAAATGGAAAGAACGCATTCGGCAGCACTGGGAAAAAATCCGCATTCTCGAAACCCAAGCGGAAAACGGTCATGAGCTCAAGGTGGGTGAAAGCTATGCCATCAAAGCGTTGGTGGCCATCGACGGATTGAAACCCGAGGAGCTGCGCGTGGAGGTGTACTATGGCGCCCTGGATGCGGACGGCCGCATCCTCCACGGCCAGTGTGTGAGCATGACGCAGGAAAAAAAGGAGAGCAACGGTCAGTATTTGTACGGCGCGGCCATCCCCTGCGAGAGCACCGGCCAGCAAGGTTTTTCCATCCGCATCACCCCATCCCATCCGGACATGGCCTTTCAACATGAGACCGGTTTGATCACCTGGTACCGCGAATAAAAAAAGGGGTGCGACCAACGCACCCCTTTTTTTTGTAAAAACCCTTGATTTTCTATTTTTATTTTCGTACATACTTGCGTCGGTTCAGCGACACATCAGCTGCACCGATCCAGCTTCGGCATCCTAGCCAGACATCGGGACGGGACGACGGGAGGCGGCACGCAAAAACATCGCTCCAAGGTCTGTCCATCTTCTCATCAATGAACTGAATCACATCCATCCATCGCACCGTGTTGACAGGGGTCCTAACACCCGCACTCAACCACTGTTACGGCACTCAGGGGACTATCCCATCGAGCAGTCTATTCAAGGAAACCAGGAGTCCGCTCATGAACGGGCATGGCCGTATTGTTGCCGTGTTATGCTGTGCGTTCGCAACCCAGGTCGCTGTATCGGGTGATTTACACTTCTCGCAGGCGATCTCATCGGAAAATAAATCACCCAGGTGCTGTTCGCTGGGCCGACAGGCGTCGATGGGCAGCTTTTTTCTTCCCTGGCTGGTGTATCAGGTTAAGAGCAAAATCCACTCCTCCAGCCCCGACCAATCGATCCCCATCGCCGCAGCCGGCATGGTGAACCCCTCAGCCGTTCACGCCATCCCCGGGCCGGCTTCGGCTCAAAGCGCATCGGCGATGAGCAGCGAACAGACGGCCGGAAGCAGGCTGCTCGTGCACAGCCACAGCGATCCGTTCCACAACAAAACCTATTGGTCCTGGTATCTAGCGCAGGAAGGCCTGGTGCGCATCACCGTGTTTGATGCGGCGGGAAAAAAGATGACCGGGCCGTTGCTCAAACATAAATCCCCAGGACGTCATCATATCATGTGGGATGCGGGGCAGTCGCCGAACGGCGTATACGTCTGTCTGATAGAAACTCGAGAAAAATCCGCTCGCATCAAGTTCCCTCTGGTGCGCTAGGTTTCAGCCCTTCTTTCGCAGGCGCCCTCCGCCTGGACCAACCGGCCTGCACACTCCGGATCAGCCGGTGATTGAATACCCCCCATCGATGACAATCGTCTGACCCTGAATCTGTGCGCTCAATCCACTGCAGAGAAACAGCACGGCATCCGCCACATCCTCCGGCGTGGTCAGTCGGCCCGTGGGCGTCCGCTCAGCGGAATGGCTGAGCAATTGTTCCCGGTTGGGAAAGTGGCTCAAGGCATCGGTATCGACCACACCGGCCGACACGGCGTTGACGCTGATTTTTTTCGGCGCCAGCTCCAGCGCCAGATGGCGGACGAGCGATTCGAGAGCGGCCTTGGAGGCGCCCACAGCTGCATAGTTGGGTATGGCGCGCACCGATCCCAGGCTGGAGACCGCGATGATATGACCGCCGCGGTCGCCCATCAACGGCACAGCGTGCTGGGTCAGCGGCAACAGCGTGCCGGCGTTGATATCCATGGTCCAGTGCCAATGTTTTTCCGTCAGCTCCAGGGCAGGCTTGAGAACGCCGGAGGCGGCGTTGGAGACGAGAATATCCAGCCGGCCAAACTCCTTTTGGATTTCCCCCACCATCTCTTCGATGGCCTCATGCTCCCCCACATTGGCGCGGATGGCCAAGGCTTGCCGTCCCAAGGCGCGAATGGCGGCCACGGTCTCTTCAGCCGCTGTGCGCTGGCGCAGATAATTGATCGCCACATGGGCGCCGGCCTCTGCCAGCCTCAGGGCGATGGCACGGCCGATGCCGCGCGAACCGCCGGTGACCAGAGCGACCTGCCCCTGCAAATTGATCTCAATGGATGACATGGTTATCTCCTGTGATAGATAAAGAATCGATCCCTCTTTGCAACCAAGGCTAATCCAATACCACCAGTTTTTTCACGCTCTCGCCGGAGGGATGCTGCAAGTGACAAAAGTAGACGCCTGCAGCGACTCGGGCGCCGGAGTGGTCTTTTCCATCCCAGGACAGCGTATAGACGCCGGCGCTGTATTTGCCGTCTGTCAAAGTCGTCACCAGGCCGCCGCGGGCGTTATATATTTTTACCGACAGCGGGATGGCTGTGTTCACCTTCGCCACCTGTAGCTGCCAATGCGTCCAACCATGTGTTCGCGGTAGAAACGGATTCGGATAATTGACGGTGAGATCGGTCTCGTCCGCCACTAGTCCGCTGGGCACCACCTGGCCGATGACGGCCATCTTTTTCAACAGCCAGTTATCCGGATCCACCTCGACCGTGACCGGCGGCTCCTCACACTGATAGACAAAGGTTTCGCTCGAGCGTTCCACCCACACCGTGTCGCGCAAAGTGCGGTTGCGCAAGCGGATCTCCACCTCCACCGGCGCTTTTAGCAGAAGACCATTCCGTTGTCTCTGCTCGATCAGGAGCTGCAATTCATAGATCCGGGGGCCTCTGGTTTCACATTGCCAGGTCGCCCTCCATTGCGGTATGTCGGGCCGGTACACCCACTGCTGAAAAAACCAATCCAGATCTTTGCCATGGATTTCAGAGACCACCCGCGCAAAATCAGCGGTGGTGGCATTTTTTCCG
>JAKJDB010000296.1 GCA_022706175.1 Candidatus Zhuqueibacterota bacterium
TGAAAACAGGGTATAAAAAAAAATTTCAACAGCATGAGAAATGGTGGACGGCCTACTGGCGGCAAAGCAGCATCACAGTCCCCAATCCGTTCATAGAAAGACAATGGTATCTGGACACCTACAAATTCGGCAGCGCCAGCCGTCAGGGCTGCCCGCCCATCAGCCTGCAGGCGGTGTGGACCGCTGACACCGGCACCATCCCGCCCTGGAAAGGGGATTTTCATCATGATCTGAACACTCAGCTGTCGTATTGGCCCTGCTACAGCGGCAATCATCTCACCGAAGGGCTGGCCTATATCGACTGGTTATGGCAGACCAAGGGCGAGGCCGCCCGATTCGCGCGCAACTTTTTCAACCTGCCCGGCATCAATGTGCCCATGACCACCGACCTGGAGGGCAAACAGATCGGCGGCTGGCATCAATACACCCACAGCGCCACTACCACGGCCTGGCTGTCGCACCATTTTTATTTGCACTGGCGCTACACCATGGACCGCGATTTTCTTAAAGACCGGGCGTACCCCTATCTGAAAGAGGCGGCGATTTTTCTTGCAGCAGTGACGGAAAAAGACGGACAGGGAAAACGGTTCCTTCCGCTCAGCTCTTCTCCAGAGATCAACGACAATCGGCTCGAGGCCTGGCTTCCGCCCACCTCCAATTACGATTTGGCGCTGATGCGCTGGTTGTTCTCCACAGCGGCCGGAATGGCGCACGAACTCGGGCTCGACGAAGAGCAGCAACGCTGGACTCAGGTTCTGTCAGAGCTCCCGGAGCTGAGCGTCAGCCCGGAGGACGGCCGTCTGCTGATCGCGCCGGCTATGCCGCTGAAGGAATCCCACCGCCATTTCTCCCATCTGCTGGCGATTCATCCCTTGGGCCTGATCCGCTGGGAAAACGGGCCCCAAGATCAGAACATCATCCGGCAAGCGTTAAACGAAATGGAACGATTGGGACCCGACTACTGGTGCGGTTACAGTTATGCCTGGCAGGCGAGCATGGCGGCACGGGCCAAGGACGGAGAACGGGCGGAAAAAGCGCTGGAGATTTTCAGCAAAGCCTTTTGCTCGCCCAACAGCTTTCACCTTAACGGTGATCAAACCCAATCAGGATACAGCCGGTTCACCTATCGGCCTTTCACCCTGGAGGGCAACATGGCCGCAGCCGCCGGATTGCAGGAGATGCTGCTGGCCAGTTATAACGACGTGATCGAAATTATGCCGGCTGTGCCCGCCTCCTGGCAGAAGGCGTCCTTTCGGGGTCTGCGCGCTGAAGGGGCGTTCATCGTCTCTGCGCAACGTCATAACGGCCGCATCACACAAGTCGACATCGTCGCAGAGCGGGGCGGTGTGCTAAAGATGAAAAATCCGTTTAGCGGAAAAATAAACTGGAAGCTGAAAAAGGCCCGATTGATTCAAGAGGGCGACACCCTGATTTTTTCCACCGAAAAAGACGGAAAAATCACAGCGACGAATTTCTGATTCGGACCTGCGCGACGGGGCGTGGGACGAGAACAACCCCCATGCGGTCGACAGGATCGCCGGCATGCAAGGAGAACAGCGATGAAGAACACTCTCTGTTTAGTATGGCTCTGCAGTGCTTTGGCTTTTGGTCAGAGTTACAACATCGAAACCTATCGCGTTTTTGGAGTAGAGCACCCGGGCCCATACAAACATCCGGCGTCCATCACCGAGTTGGCCAACGGCGATCTCTACCTCAGTTATTATGGCGGCTCCGGTGAATACGGCAACGACACGGCGGTCTATGGCAGCAGGCTCAAAAAGGGCGCCACTCAATGGTCGGACCCAAAAGTGATCGCCGACACGCCCGATGAAGGCGAGGGCAATCCGGTGGTTTGGCAGGCGCCGGACGGGCGGGTGTGGCTGTTCTACAACAATCGCACCGGCCAGACCTGGTCCAACGCGCGGGTGAAAGCCAAGATCTCTGACGATGGAGCGGAGACATGGTCGGATTCGTTCGTGCTCGCCTACGAGGAGGGCAGCATGGTGCGCGGGCAGCCCATTTTGCTGAACAATGGCGACTATCTTCTGCCCCTGTACCACGAAACCGGCGATGACCGCGAGGCCACTGCTTCCTCCACCTGCTCTTACTTTATGCGCTACAATCCCAGGAGCAAAGTCTGGAGCGAAACAGGAAGAATCAAGTCTTCCATGGGCAACCTGCAGGCGCAGGTGGTCCAGCTCACGGATACCTATCTTATCGCCTATATCCGCCGCGGCGGCAATTTCCTGCCCACGGATCACGGCTACACCTTGCGCTCCGAATCGCACGACGGCGGTCAAACCTGGAGCGATGCGGTGGAGACCTCCTTTCGCAATCCCAACTCGGCGGTGGATTTCATCAAGCTGAAGAACGGTCATCTGCTGCTGGTCTACAACGACGACATGAACCGACGTACGCCGCTGACCGTGACGGTGTCTGTGGACAACGATAAAAGCTACCCCTATAGACGGGACATCGCCGGCGGCGACAACACCTTTGCCTATCCCTATGCCATTCAAACCCGCGATGAAAAGATCCACATCATCTATACGACGAATGAAAGAACGACCATCATGCACGCGGTCTTTGATGAATTCGCCATCATTGGCCAGCCGCCGGAATGAACGCATGAACTTAAAAATCTTCAGGCCGGCTTAGAATAGGCAGAAAAATACGGCTGCAAACCCTTAAGCTCTGATCCTCAGACTCACGGACCGACGCAGCGCCTTTGCCGGCCAGGCGGACCGGGGTGTGTCCGCCGAGACGACCCGGTGACTTGCAGCAGTTGTCCGCTGCAGCCTATGGCCTGAATCGAACGGTCCAGTCTGCCTGCAGGCGCGGATTCTCTGCCACCAACTGAATGCGCGTCAATGTATCCCCCCAGGACGCTTTCAAATTCGGATCGTCCAAAACCAGCTCTTCTGTTTTCACCTGAAAGACTTTTCCATCATAGAGCAGCGTCAACTCGGCCGGCGGTCCATCGCCGAAGCGGGTGGAAACCAGCTTGAGCCGGCCGCTGCCGGCAGGCATGATCCGGCAGGGCGTCAACAGCGACAGAACAATCTCTTTAGCCGGTTTACTCAAAGCATATCGCTCCCTGACTGTAACCTCCCGGTTGCGCACCAGTTCGATGGTGCGCAGCCATCGGGTCAGATTGGCCTGCGCCGGATAGGCGCCCTGAATCTCCAGTTGAAACCAAGCGCGGCTTTCATTCGCAGTGTACTTGACCGCCGAGGCCTGAAAGGCTCTTCCGTTTTGCTGCATGACGCCGTCGATGGTGGGCAGATTATGGTAGGCGGACTGCATGGTCCACAGTTCATAGCGTTGCGGGCTGAAGGTCTTGGCGGTATAAACGCCCACTCCGGCGTCGATGATCATCGGCTGGCCGTTGTGATAGAGGATGAAATTGCCCACATCGTTGTGATTATGGCTCTCGGCGTTATGTCCGCCTTTGGCGGCCACGTACAGGCCCTGAGGGCTGCCGGCCCGTGAACGCGCCACCATCACCTGCAGATCTTTGAAAAAATGGTCCCGCACCAACGGCGCCTGAACGGATCGCTCCGGCGCCGGCATCGGCGAAAACAAAGCTGGAAGTTCCCGGCCCAGGGAGGCGATGCGGCCCAATCCCTTGCTTCTCGGCAGTGACCAGGCCATGTTCTTCATCAACGGATCATGGATCCGTTCGCCATACCGGTAAATCAACTCGGCCGTGGGGATCAGCACTCCGGGGGCATCGGCGAAATTGACGAAATAGGAGCCGGCGATCTGCACCCGATAGATGTAACGACCGATCTCCTGAATCAGCGGCACGCTGTAAAAATCAAGGGCCCCCTTGCTGGCGCTATGCAGCAGCTCGAGGTTATCAAACAGAGAAGCGCCGGCCCGGCCCCAATAACTGGGCCCCTCATCGCAACCGCCGTCATCGCCGTAGCCTTCGAGAAAACGATCCAGACTGCGCAGGATTTTCGTGATGTCCTGCACCCGGCGATCCTGGTCCTTTTCCATCAGCAGCACACAAGCCAGCCAATTGGAGTTGATCCATGGATTCCAGTTGTTCGGCGTGCGGTCGGGAAAACCCATCCAGCCGAAATCGCGATTGTGGCAGGGATCCAGCAGGCGCTGTCGAATCTCTTTTTCGATGCGCGGCCGCAACAGGGGCGAGATGGAATCCAATTCAGCGCCGAGCAGATAATGGGCCCACGCCATCAGGCTCGCGGTCTCGGCAGCGAACAGATCCACAATCGGTTCCGATACATCGGGCAGACCGACGCCGGCTTTTTGCGCACTCATATGAGCCGGAACCCCCCAAAAAGATTCTTCGCAGATCGCCCAGACGCCGTTGCAGATGTCATCAAGAAACCGTCCCTTGCCCTCCAGGCACTCGGCCAGAAGCAATTGTCCCAATCGAGTGCGACGGTCAAAATGATTTTTTTCAAAACGGCTGCGGTTGCCCTCGCGTTTGAACTCGAGGAACAAAGTGGCCGGCAGATCCGGCCAGTGATAACCGATCAATGGCTCTGCCGCTTGAATATGCAGCTGACGGATCGAATCCGGCAAAGCCTCCCAGGCGGCACGTTCCTGCAAGGTGGGAAAGGGATGATAGTCGCCGGCTTTGACCAACACCT
>JAKJDB010000297.1 GCA_022706175.1 Candidatus Zhuqueibacterota bacterium
TGCTGACAGCCTGTCCGCTGGTCCGAGTGGCGGCGTTGTTCAGTCCTGAACACGGGCTTTCCGGCCGCCGCGAGGCCGGTGAAGTCGTTCGCTCTCACGTCGACTCTCTCACCGGCGCGCCCATTTACAGCCTATACGGAGAAACCAACAAGCCGACCATGGAGATGCTGCGCGGCCTCGATGTGCTGGTCTTTGATATGCAGGATGTGGGCGCCCGATTCTATACCTACATCAGCACCCTGTTTCTCGCCATGGAGGCGGCCGCAGAATCGCGCGTAGATTTCATGGTCCTGGATCGGCCCAATCCCATCGGCGGCGCCATCGTCGAGGGGCCGGTGCTGAAAAAAGCCTTCACCTCTTTTGTCGGCATTCAGCCGATCGCCCTTCGCCATGGAATGACCATCGGCGAGCTGGCGCGTCTGTTCAACGGTCAAAAGTGGCTCAGTGGAGGGTTGCGGCTCAACCTCACGGTGGTGCCGTTGAAAGGCTGGCAGCGTGATATGTTTTTTGCTGAAACCGGCCTGCCGTGGATCAACCCTTCGCCCAACATCGCTTCAGCACATGCCGCTCTGCTGTATCCGGGCATCTGTCTGTTGGAAGCGACCAACCTTTCCGAAGGCCGTGGTACGACCACGCCCTTTGAGCAGTTCGGCGCACCCTGGCTCGACAGCGAGGCGCTCATGCAGTCCCTGCAGGCGGATTCGGAGGTCGTTCGCCTCTGCCGCGCCGACTTTACTCCTGTGTCGATTCCCGGCGTGGCCATGAACCCCAAATATTTAAACCGCCGCTGCCAGGGCATCAGAGTGCAGGTGCGCCAGCCGCACGCCTTTTATTCCGTGGCGTTCGGCTTGAAGGTGCTCAGTGCGGTCCGCCGCCTGCATCCGGACTCGCTGCAGTTTTCCGAGAACGGCATGAACCGGCTTGCCGGCGACGACGCGGTGCTGCTTGGACTGCGCACAGGACGTTCCAGTGAGCAGATCCTGGAATCCGGCCGCGGCGAGATGCGAAAATTTCTGCGCCTGCGGAAAAAATACCTGCTGTACTGAAACGGAGTCAGTGCGCTGAATCCGTCGGCAGAGTGCGCGCGCCGAGCACCTGGCTGGGCACGACGCCGGCGATAGTGAAAAATCGATTGTTTTTACGATTTTTTTTATATATTTTGGTGTTACGATTTTATAATTAGTAGCACAGAAGGATGACGCATGGTAACCCGATTCGGCATTTCCATGGAGAACTCGTTGCTCTCCCGTTTCGACGCGCTGGTCAGGGAAAAAAAGTATGCCAACCGGTCTGAGGCTATCCGCGATCTGATCCGCGATGATCTGGTCAAACGCGAGTGGGAAAGAGAAGGCGGTGAAAAGGTCGGTACGATCACTTTGATCTATGATCATCACAGCCATGAGGTGGGGGAAAAGCTGATCGAGCTGCAGCACCGTCATCACCATCAGATATTGTCCACAATGCACATCCATCTCGACCATGATTACTGTTTGGAGGTGCTGGCGATCAAGGGGGAGGGGCGGATCCTGCAGCGTCTGGCGGAGGAGATGATCGGTCTGAAGGGGATCGTTCACGGCAAGTGGGTCGGCACCACCACAGGCAAAGAGCTGCATTGATTTTCATTTTGCCGCTGCAGGAGATCCCGGCCAAAACGCATGCTCCCCATATGTAACGGCTGGTCGGACGTACCGGTTTGTTACGAGCATAAGGAAAAGAGGATTGATGAGAGAATGGATGATCCGGCTGATGGTCTTGAGCCGATTCGCGTACGCCGGATCTGAGGTTGCATCCGATACGGTGAAATATCATCTGGATCCGATGGTCATTATCGCCAGCAAGATTCCGGGGCCGCAGAGCGAACTGCCGGCCAGCATCTCGGTGATCGAGGAGGCCCGGTTGTCCTCCTCGGCAGGTTATTCCGTTCTCGAAACGGTGCAGAACTTTGTTCCGGGTTTTTATCTCACCGAGCGGGCCGCCATGGGCTATGGCGTTGCCAGTGGCGCAGCGGGCGGGCTGTCCATTCGCGGTATGGGCGGTTCGCCGGTCACCGGCGTGCTGGTTCTGCGCGACGGCCGTCCGGATATCATGGGATTGATGGGCCATCCGTTGCCGGACGCCTACTCTGGCGAGGGCATCGAAAGGGTGGAGGTGATTCGCGGTCCGGCGTCTTTTCTCTATGGCACCAATGCGCTGGGCGGAGTCATCAATCTGGTCTCCAAAACCGTGCGGGAGCCCGGCTTTCAAACCCGCGTCACCGCCGGCGCCGGTTCGTTCGCCACCCGGCAGCTGACCATGGCCCATGGCGGCAACACCGGCGCCTTTGATTATTATCTGACCGCCTCCACCCGGCAATCAGACGGTCATCGCGCTCACTCTGATTATGACGGCGATCATTTTACGGCGCATGCCGGCTACCGTTTTTCCGCGCAGACGCAGCTCAGTCTGAACGCGAATCTATCCAACATCGATCTGCTGGACCCCGGGCCCCAAAACGTGTCCGCGACAGATCCGCTGGATCTCTGGTACGACATTCGCCGCTCCGGAGCGGATTTGGCTCTCAGCCATACCGGCGGTCTCGGTGAAACGAGCCTGCAACTGCACGGCAATTTCGGCGAGCATAAAATCTACGATGGCTTTCGTTCCAAGGACCGCACGGCGGGCGTGATGATGACCCATCACCTGCGGCCCTGGACCGGGCAGACGCTGACGCTGGGCTTTGACTGGAAGCGCTACGGCGGCGAAGCAAAGAACATCCTGCAAGGCCTCAATTACGACCGCCATTTTATCAACGAATGGGCGCCCTATGTGCACAGCCAGCAGTGGCTGCTGAAAAAGCTGCTCGCCTCCGCGGGATTGCGCATCGATCATCATCCGTTGACCGGCTATGAGGCCTTGCCTAAAGCAGGTCTGGTCTATACCGCGACTGCGGCGATCAGCCTGCGACTTTCAGCCGGCCGCGGCTTTCGCAGTCCGTCCATCCGTGAGCTTTATCTCTTTCCGGCGCCCACGCCGGACCTCAAGCCGGAGGTGCTGTGGAACTATGAATTCGGGTTCAGTCATCGGCTCGCCGACCGTTTTAAATGGGAAGGGGTTCTCTTTCGCGCTCAGGGACGTGATCTGATCCGTCTGACCGGCAGCTGGCCGAACTTTCGCTTCATCAATTCGGCTCCCTTTGAACACACCGGCTATGAGGTGGTGGTCGAGTGGCTGCCTGTGGATGCGTTGCCGCTGGGCGCCTCGTGGAGCAAAAACGATCTCCAGGATCAGACCATGTATTCGCCGGGAAAAAAGTTCACCGCCCATGTCGGCGGGTCTTGGGGACCGGTTGAGCTCACCGTTACTCTGCTGAACGTGCGCGATCTGTATGCCGCGGATTTCCACAAAAAGCCCATGGCGGATTACACGGTGATGAACGCGCATCTGGTTTGGACCGTGCGCAAGCCGTTGCGTCTCAGTCTGACGGTGAAAAATGTTCTGGATGCCGCCTATGAGTCCTTTGATCAATATCCCATGCCGGGCCGGTATTTTGTCTTTCAGACCACGGCCTCGTTTTAGCCGCTGAACTCTGTCATGCCTGAGGGTCAAGCTCGTTATGCTGCATGTTCGTAATCGTTCTATCGCGTTGAGTGGACTGTTCGTCGCCCTGGGCTTGATGCTGCCGGCGCTGTTTCATGCCATGGCACTGGGCAGCGTGTTTCTACCCATGTTCTGGCCCGTGGCCCTGGCCGGATTTTTTCTGCCCTGGCCGTTTGCCGCCGCGGTCGCGGTGCTCACGCCGATGCTCTCTTCGCTGTTGACCGGCATGCCGCCGGTTTCGCCGCCCATTCTCCATCTCATGGTGGCCGAGCTTTTCAGTCTGGCCCTGGTGGTGGCGCTGCTCTGTCAAACCGTGCGTTGGAGTTTGTTCTGGATTCTTTTGACCGGCCTGGCTGTTTCGCGGCTGGTTTGCTTTTTCGCCGCCAGGGTGCTGGCCGAATGGCTGGGTTTGCCGGCGTCCTGGTCTGCCCTGGCCATGGTGGCCAAGGGCGTGCCCGGGATCATCAGCATGCTGCTTTTGCTGCCGCTGCTGACCAGACGGTTGAAACAGGTAACTCTGTTTGCAGATCGGCATGGCCATGTCTAGAGCGCATCGGGACTATTTCAACCGACTGGCGGCGAGATGGCCGGAAGCGGCGGAGAATGAATACAAATTCATATCCCGGTTGGATGAATTCGGCATTCAACCGGGAGACCGCATTCTTGACGTCGGCGCCGGCAAAGGCATTCTGACGCACTGGGTGCAGTCTTTCGCTTCCTTCTCGGTGCAGACGATCCCCGTGGACCTCTCCGAGCGCATGTTGCTCCTGGGCAAACGCTCGCAACCGCAAACTTTGCGCTCTGCAGTCTGTTCGGATATCGAGCACGCTCCGTTTCATGGCAACCTATTCGACAAAGCCATCTGTTATTCCGTATTTCCCCATTTCACCCGTCCGCTGCAAGCGGGCCGTGAATTGTACCGTTTGCTCAAACCGGGAGGTCGGCTTTTGGTGCTCCATTCGCAGTGCAGCCGCAAACTCAATCTTTTTCATGCGCAGCTCGCGGATCCGGTGATGTACGATACCCTGATGCCGGCGGTGG
>JAKJDB010000298.1 GCA_022706175.1 Candidatus Zhuqueibacterota bacterium
AACGCCTTCGCTGGAGACCTATTATAACGCGCAGGTGAACAAATACACGCTGCTGTCGCTGCCCAACCGCATCGACGACGTGCGCATGCCGGCCATCCACGTCGTCGACCTGCGCCGTGAGCCCAAGATCATCGGCAGCCATGATCCGATTATTTTCTCCCGCCTGCTGCGGCAAAAGATGGACGAAAAGCTTGCCGCCGGCGAGCAGATCATTCTGTTTCAGAACCGCCGTGGCTTTGCCACTCTGTGCAAATGCACCACCTGCGGCTATATCGCCCGCTGTGAACACTGCGACATCTCGCTGACGTTTCATCTGCGCGGCCGCCTGCTGAAATGCCACTATTGCGGCTATCAGCGCAAAGCGCCGGAACAATGCCCGCAGTGCCAGAGCCGCGACCTCTATATGCGCGGCATCGGCACCCAGCGCATCGAGGAGGAATTGCACGCCCTGTTCCCCGGCGTTCCGGCGGTGCGCATGGATATGGACACCACGCGCGGCCGGCACGGCCACGACGCCATCCTCAGCCGCTTCGGACGTGGGGAATTCCAAATCCTGCTGGGCACGCAGATGGTGGCCAAGGGGTTGGATTTTCCCCGCGTGACCCTGGTGGGCGTCATCTCCGCCGATTCGGAGCTGCTGTTTCCCGACTTTCGCGCCGGCGAGCGCACGTTTCAACTGCTGACCCAGGTCGCGGGCCGCGCCGGCCGCAAGGACAAAGAGGGCGAAGTGGTGATCCAGACTTATACTCCGGACCACTATTCCCTGTTCTACGTGCGCAGCCACGATTATGAACACTTTTTCAAAGCTGAATTAAAGGACCGGCGCGAGTTGGATTATCCGCCATACAGCCGGATGATCAACATCCTGTTCCGCGGCCCGCGCGAGGAGGCGGTAGCGCGCGTGAGCCGCCGGTACGCAGAGGGCCTGCAGCCGCAAACCTGCTTCCGCATGCTCGGCCCGGTGCCGGCCACGCTGTCGAAAATTGAGAACAACTTTCGCTATCAGATTCTGCTGATCAGCAGCAAACAGAACGATCCCGGAGGCCAGAAAACCCGGGAGGCGGTCCGCAGCGCCATGGCGCAATTCAAAGAACGCCATCGCAGCCGGGAGGTGCAGGTTTCCATCGATGTGGATCCGACTTCGATTCTGTAGAAATAAACCGGCGCCTGCCGCTGTTATATTTTCGGGGTTTTGACAGGCAAGCCACGCACGATCAACCGACAAGGACGTTTCATGAAAAAAGACAAACTGCTCGACCTGTACCGCATGATGCTGTTGATCCGTCGTTTTGAAGAACGCACCGCGCAGATGTACGGCATGCAAAAGATCGGCGGTTTTTGCCATCTCTATATCGGCCAGGAAGCTGTGGCCGTAGGCACGATCGCCGCTCTGCGCGACGATGACTATTTCATCTCAGCCTACCGCGACCACGGTCACATTCTCGCCAAAGGCGGGGACCCCAAGGCGGTGATGGCTGAGCTGTTCGGAAAAGCCGGCGGCGTGTCCAAAGGCAAAGGCGGCTCCATGCACCTGTTTGATGTGGCCAAGGGCTTTTACGGCGGCCACGGCATTGTCGCCGGTCAGATCCCCGTGGCCACGGGCATGGCGTTCGCCGCCAAGTACCGCGGCGAGGACCGGGTGACCGTCTGCTCCATGGGCGAGGGCACAGTGCATCAGGGCGCTTTCCACGAGTCGCTGAATCTGGCCTCACTGTGGAAGCTGCCGGTGATCTACCTGATCGAGAACAACCGATACGGCATGGGAACGCCCCTGGAGCGGGCGTCCGCGGTCTGGGACCTTTCGCAAAAAGCCTGTTCCTACGATATGGCGCGCGCCACCGTGGACGGCATGGACGTGCTCAAGGTGCACGAGGTGCTGTCCGAAGCGGTCGAACGCGCGCGCAAACTCAGCGAACCCTCGCTGATCGAAGCGCGCACCTACCGGTTCCGCGGCCACTCCATGTCCGATCCGGTGCACTCTCACTATCGCACCAAGGATGAAGTGGAGGAGCAGAAGAACCACGACCCGCTGCTGACATTCCAGAGCTATCTGCTGGAGAAAAAATATATCAGCGAAGATCAGATCAAAGCCTATGAAGATGAGATAAAGACGATAGTGAAAGAATCGGTCGATTTCGCCGAGAACTCTCCGGAGCCGGCGCTGGAAGCGATCTATGAGGACGTCTATGCCGAGTGATCGCCGGACCGGCGACACCGGCTGCAGGATCAGCGGCTGACGCAGAAGCAGACACAGCCCTTAATCATCATCCACCCTTTGAATGAAAGACAGAGAATATGCCGGAGATTACATTTCGCGAAGCGTTGAACCAGGCCATGGCCGAAGAGATGGAGCGGGATCCCAATGTGTTCCTCATGGGCGAAGAGGTCGGCTATTATCAGGGCGCGTATAAAGTGAGCCAGGGCCTGTTGGAACGATTCGGCCCCAAACGGGTCATCGACACTCCCATCGCCGAACTGGGATTCGCCGGTCTCGGCGTCGGCGCAGCCCAGGTGGGTCTGCGGCCCATCATTGAATTCATGACTTGGAATTTCAGCATCCTCGCCATGGACCAGATCGTCAACAACGCGGCCAAGCTGCGCTACATGTCCGGCGGCGCGTTAAAAATCCCGGTGGTGTTCCGCGGCGCCAGCGGCGCAGCGCATCAGCTGGGCGCCCAGCACTCACAGAGCCTGGAGGCCTGGTACTGCAATGTGCCGGGATTGATCGTCATGGCGCCGTCCACGCCCAAGGATGCCAAGGGTATGCTTAAATCGGCCATTCGCGACGACAACCCCGTGATCTTTATCGAAAGCGAGGTGGCCTACGGCTACAAGGGCGAAGTGCCGGAGGGCGAACACCTGGTGCCCATCGGCGTCGGCGACGTCAAACGGCCGGGCAAGGATGTGACCATCATCGCCTGGTCCAAGATGATCCATGTGGCGCTGGAAGCGGCCAATCTGCTGGCCCAGGAGGGCATCGAGGCGGAGGTGATCGATCCGCGCACCCTGCGGCCTCTGGATGAACAGCTGCTGCTCACCTCCATCGAAAAAACCAACCGCTGCGTCATCGTTGAAGAGGGATGGCCCTATGCCGGCGTGGGCGCGGAGATCAGCCATCGCATCTATCAGAACGCCTTCGATCACCTGGACGCGCCCATTTTGCGCGTAACCAGCGAAGACGTACCCATGCCCTATGCCAAGAATCTGGAACAGGCTGTGATACCCAGCGCCCCGAAAGTGGTGGCCGCTGCCAAGAAGGTGTTGTACATCTGATCTCTGCGCAATCCGAACCGATTCCTGAAAAACATCGAGGAGCACCATGGCTATAAAAATTTCCATGCCCAAACTGAGCGACACTATGACCGAAGGCCATCTGGTCAAATGGCTGAAAAAAGAGGGCGATCGTGTAGAGGCATCAGAGATCATCGCAGAGGCTGAGAGCGACAAGGCGACTATGGAATTGGAAGCCTATGACAGCGGCGTTCTGCTGAAAATTATCGTGCCCGAGGGCGGCAAAGTTCCAGTGGGCGGCACTCTGGCGATCATCGGCGAAAAAGGGGAAGACATCAGCCCGTTGCTGAAATCCGGCCCAGTGGTGGAAACACTTCCTTCCGGCGATAGCCCGCTGATACCCGACAGCCTGCCGACCGTGCCCAAGGCGGAGGCGATCAGCGCCGACGGTTTGATCACCAGCGGAACCGGACGCATCAAAGCTTCGCCCCTGGCCCGCAAACTGGCGGCTGAACGCGGACTCGATCTGCGCCGCATTGCCGGCAGCGGCACCGGCGGCCGCATCATCGTTCGTGATATCAACGCAGCCCCGGCCGCTGCGCCGGCGGCCGTGACGGCGGCAGTGCCATCGGCAGTCGGTCAGGTCGTGGCCGACCGTGAAGACCGGAACCTGCCGCTGTCCACCATGCGCACCGCCATCGCCAAACGGCTCACGGAGAGCAAAAACACGGCGCCCCATTTTTATCTCACCATGGACATTGACATGGATCAGGCGGTCGAGTTCCGCACCACCCTGAACACGCTGCAGACCGAAGTCAAGATCAGCTACAACGATCTCATCATCAAGGCCACGGCCCGGGCCTTGACCCGGCATCCGATGGTCAACGCCTCCTTTCAGGAACAGAGCATTTTTCAGCACGGCCGTGTGGACATCGGCGTGGCCGTGGCCATCGAGGACGGACTGATCACCCCGGTCGTGCGCCAGGCGGATCGCAAGAGCATCCTCGAGATCTCGCAGGAGGTCCGCACGCTGGCGGAAAAATCGCGAACGCGCAAGCTGTTGCCCGATGATTACACCGGCTCGACGTTCACTATCAGCAATCTGGGCATGTACGACATCACCCACTTTACCGCCATCATCAATCCGCCCGAGGCGGCCATTCTGGCGGTGGGCAGCGTGCGCCGGATTCCGGTGGTGCGTGAAAACCAGGTGGTCCCGGGCTGGCGCATGCAGGTCACGCTCTCCTGCGATCATCGGGTGGTCGACGGCGCCACCGGCGCGCTGTTCCTGCAAGAGCTGAAAAGGTTGTTGGAAAACCCGGTGGCCATGCTGCTGTAACGCGCTTGCCGACAACCTGCGATCCTTTGACCATCACGCCGGG
>JAKJDB010000299.1 GCA_022706175.1 Candidatus Zhuqueibacterota bacterium
CCGTCCTTGTTGAACGTATAGGGAAAGGTGGGCAGATTGCCGCTGTAAATGGACGAGCAGCCGGTGGCATTGGAGATGATGGCGCGGTCGCCGAACAGCTGAGTGAGCAATTTAATATAGGGCGTCTCGCCGCAGCCGGCGCACGCTCCCGAATACTCGAACAACGGCGTCAAGAACTGAGAACCTTTCACGGAAGCCACTTTGACCTGACCGCGATCCAGAATGGGCAGATTGAGAAAGAACTTGTAGTTCTCCCGCTCCTGTTCTCGGATAGGCGGCTGAGGCGCCATGTTGATGGCTTTTTTGGCCGGTTCCAGCTTGTTCTTGGCCGGGCAGGCCTCTACGCACAGAGTACAGCCGGTGCAATCCTCCGGCGCCACCTGAATGGTGTACTTCCATCCGGCGGGAAAATCTTTGCCGCGTGAATCGGCGCTCCTAAAAGTCGGCGGCGCATCCTGCAGATGCTTAGGATCATAGGCCTGTTGCCGAATGGCGGCGTGAGGACAGACCAGGGAGCATTTGCCGCACTGAATGCAAACCTCAGGATCCCAGACCGGAATTTCCAGGGCGATGTTGCGTTTTTCCCATTGGGTGGTGCCGCTGGCAAAGGTGCCGTCCACCGGCAGAGCGCTTACAGGCACATCGTCTCCGTGATTGACCAGCACCTTGGCGACTACGTCTTTGACGAAATCGGGCGCCTCATCGGGGATCAATTTGGGCATCGACCGCGTACTAGTCACCTTGTCCGGCACCTTGACCTCAAAGAGATGAGCCAGGGTGTGATCCACAGCGGCAAAGTTCTGCTGTACCACCTGTTCGCCCTTTTTGCCATAGGTCTTTTTAATGCTGTTTTTGATCATTTTGATCGCCTGTTCACGCTCCAACACCCCCGAGATGGCGAAGAAACAGGTCTGCATGATGGTGTTGATGCGTACGCCCATGCCGGTGTCCTTGGCCACCTTGTAGGCGTCGATGATGTAGAACTTTATCTTTTTCTCGATCATCTCCTGCTGCAGCTCGCGCGGCAGGGAATCCCAGGCCGTTTCCTTGCTCTCCAGAGTGTTGAGAAGGAACGTGGAGCCCGGCGCCGCCTTTTCTACTACATTGAACTTTTCGATAAAAACCTGCTGATGGCAGGCGACGAAATTGGCGCTGTCGATCAGATAGGTGGAATGAATCGGCCGCGGCCCAAAGCGCAGATGGGAGACGGTCACAGTGCCCGCTTTTTTGGAATCGTAGACGAAATAGCCTTGAGTGAAATTTTCGGTCTCTTCGCCGATGATCTTGATGGAATTTTTATTTGCGCCCACGGTGCCGTCGGAGCCGAGTCCGTAAAAAATGGCGCGCACGACGTCATTGCCTTCGGTTTTAAAGTTGGGATCATACTCGAGACTGGATCCGCTGACGTCGTCGTTGATGCCGACGGTGAATTTGTTTTTAGGCGCGGTCTTTTTCAGTTCATCGAACACGGCCTTGACCATGGCCGGGGTGAACTCTTTGGAGGAAAGACCATAGCGGCCGCCGATGACCCGAGGCATGGCAAAGGGCAGCTTGCCGAGGATCATGGCTTCGCCGATGCCGGTGACCACATCCTGATACAACGGCTCTCCGACCGCGCCCGGCTCTTTGGTGCGGTCCAGCACCGCGATCGCCTTGACGGTTTTGGGCAGGGCCTGCAGCATGTGTTCGGCGGAAAAGGGCCGGAACAAACGCACTTTGAGCACGCCGATCTTTTCGCCCTTGGGCTGCAGGTATTCGACCGTCTCTTGAACCGCCTCAGCGCCGGAGCCCATAAGAATGATGACCCGTTCGGCATCCGGGGCGCCGACGTAATCGAACAGATGGTAGCTGCGGCCCACCTGTTTGGCGAACCGGTCCATCATCTCCTGTACGATGGCCGGACAGGCCGCATAGTACGGATTGATGGCCTCGCGCGCCTGGAAGAAAATATCCGGGTTCTGCGCAGAACCGCGCAGCACCGGACGATCCGGCGACAGCGCGCGGCTGCGATGGGCGAACACCAGCTCGTCGTCGATCATGTGGCGCAGATCGTCTTCAGTCAGCTCTTCAATTTTCTGTACTTCATGAGAGGTGCGGAAACCGTCGAAAAAATGGACAAAGGGAACGCGGGCCTTGAGCGCAGCGGCCTGGGAGATGAGGGCGAAATCGTGGACTTCCTGCAACGAGTTGGAGGATAACAATCCCCAGCCGGTGGAGCGCACCGCCATCACATCGCTGTGGTCGCCAAAGATGGACAGCGCGTGGGTGGCCACCGTACGGGCGGTCACGTGAAACGTAGTGGCCGTAAGCTCGCCGGCAATTTTAAACATGTTCGGGATCATCAGCAGCAATCCCTGGGACGCCGTGAAGGTGGTGGTCAACGCACCGGTCTGCAGGGCGCCGTGCACTGCGCCCGAAGCGCCGCCTTCGCTCTGCAACTCGGCGACCAGCGGGATCGTCCCCCAAATGTTCTTCATGCCTTTTGCAGAATATTCGTCGGACCATTCTCCCATGGGGGAAGAAGGGGTGATCGGATAGATCGCGATCACCTCGTTTATCTTGTGCGCAACCAAGGCCGCCGCTTCATTGCCGTCGACCGAGATCATACGTCGTGCCATTCGTTACCTCCTGGTATCCTTGTTGATAAAGTACTATAAAACGTTATTTTGATTTCTATCCAGCCAAGCAGAAGAACCGGAGAGTTCCTTCTTTTCGCTGGTCGCAGGATCGCCCGACAAGGGCTTTGCTTGAACCCGGATTGTAAATTTATTTAAAAATATAATAAAAAACAAGCCTTTTCCCCCCGCCGGAATCTTCTTGCGTTTAATCCCGGAAAAAGCGTACTTTTTTCGCTGCCAAGGAGTGTGTATGGATAAAAAGAAAAATTTGCACCTGTTCTCACAATGCTCAGCCGTCGTCTGCGACCTGGACGGCACCCTCTATCTGGACGGCGTCCCGTTTTCAGACTCAGCCCCATTCCTGAACGCCGTCCTCGCTTCCGGACGCCGTCTCTTCTATTTCACCAACAACACCTCCCGATCGCGAAGCAGCTACCTGGACAGACTGGCCCAGTTCGGATTCCCGGCAGCGGACGACATGCTGATCACCGCCGCGGATTGCACGTTTCATTATCTGCAGCAACAGCACCTGTGTCCGGAGATCTATCTGATCGGCAACAGCGATCTGCAAAAGGATTTTCACAACCACGGCTTTCGCTGTCTGGCGCGTTCGCAATGGGACCAGGGAAATCCGCCGCGAGCGCTGGTGCTTGGATTTGACACGGAGCTCGACTATGAAAAAATCAGAACCGGATACGAGCTGCTTATGCAGGACCTCCCCTATATCGCCACTCACGCGGATCTCCTCTGCCCCATGAACCACGGTGCGTTTATTCCGGACGCCGGCTGTTTCATCGAGCTGTTCGCCGCCGCCAGCGGCCGGCGCCCCCTGGTTATGGGCAAGCCCAGCCGCTTTGCCGCCCACACGATCAGCGACCGGGCGCAAACGTGCAACGAACGGATCGCCTTTATCGGCGACCGGCTGTACACCGATATCCGCATGGCTGAACAATTTAATATGGTGGGCGTGCTGGTGTTGAGTGGAGAGACCGATGAGAGAATGGCGGCCGATTCACCGGATCAAGCAAAAATTGTGGTGAACGGCATCGGGGATCTGATGGACGCGTTGGGGTAATGGGAGAAGATTATTTATTCCGCATGGCCACGTCGATGGCGTGATGGTTATGGCGCCAGTAATCAATCGCTGACCAAAGCGTTACCAGCATGGCCACTCCGATGATCGCCATGGTCATCCGCTTAAAGGCCGCATCAGCGGCCAGGGAGGGCGGCAGCAGGTTTGCGCGCTGCAGGATCAGGAGAAAAAGAACCAGAAAGGTGCTCACCGCCTGCACCCAGGCTTTAGTCTTGCCGCTCTTGCGGGCAGCCACCACAATGCCCTGGCGCATGGAAAACACCCGCACCACGGAAACCAGAACATCACGATAGAAAAAAACAGCGATCATCCACAGCGGCGCCAGTCCCGCGCTCAGGAAACAGAGAAAAATGGTGAATCGGGCGATGCTGTCGGCGAACGGATCCATCAATTTTCCGAAATCGGTAATCTGATTGCTCTTGCGTGCGATGATACCGTCAAAATAATCACTGAGCTCGATGATGACGGCGAGTAAAAAACAGAGAATGTAAGCGCCCAACGTATGAACGGTAAAACAGAATAGAAAAATCGGCGAAATCAGGATGCGAACCAGAGTCAGCGTGTTGGGGGGGTTTAGCTCTGTCAAACGCAAGATCTTCTCCATTCCAATGAGATGCGCTGTTTCTTAACGGACAAGGTATTAAAAAAAAGAGCAATCTTCAAGTGATTTAATCAGGCGATCCCTGGTTCTTCATAGTTCCGGTACCCAACCCCGATTGATAACGAACTCCATCCAATAGGCCAGATAGCGCCATTCACCGAAACGGCCGTAATGGTCTTGCACCTCCTTTTCCGTAGGCCGGCGGCCGCCAAAGTGGGTCTTTGCCATATAGGCGACGACTGCGCTGTCCACCGCCAGCTCGCCGAAATAGCCGTATAGCGCGGCCAGGTAGCGCGCGG
>JAKJDB010000300.1 GCA_022706175.1 Candidatus Zhuqueibacterota bacterium
GTGTGTGGGTTCGCATCGTCAAACGTGATCACCGCCGTGCCGTTCATGGGATTGCCGGCGGCGTCCTTAGCGTTAGAGATGGTGATGGGAAAATCAACGCCAGCGGTGACCGGACTGCCGTTATTTACAGATAAAGAAAAACTGGCTATGCTGCTCGCTGTAACGGTGATGACATCTGTGGTGTCGCGCAAGGGCGTCGGTTGATTGTCATAGACAATGATCCGCTGTTGTCCGGCTTTGGTCAGTTTGAACTCGCTGCCCGGAAAGGTGTGTTGACCGTCGTCGGCAGGGTTTGTCTCGAATGGATAGGCGGCTGGAAGCAATTTGTTGTCATCAGGAATGACAACATTAAATAAAACTGTCCTGTTGTACGTCTTGGCCAGATTGCCATAAGGATCATACGCAGTCACTTTAATGTCATTGCTAAAGCTGGCGCCGGATTGCACAGTGGTGGGTTCGCCGCTGATCACAAGGCGCGATGCATTCGTATGCCACACAGAAATATCAACATCTTTAACAACGCTTGATCCACTTGTGCCGCGCAATTTCACCGATTCTTGTTTAAACAAAATCTGCGGCGCCGACCCGGCGCCATTTCGAACCATGATGGGATTCAGCTGCGCAGCGGTGCCATCAGGCGCTGGAGTGGCGCCGACAACAGCGGAAACGGCGACTGTATCGACAGCTGGATTGCCGTACATATCCAACGCGTTGGTGACGAACAGATTAAAAGGGACGCCGGCGGTTTTTGTAGTAGAGGTGCTTCCAATCCCAAAATTATAGCTGTGGATGGGCCCATCGATATGAAACGGTAACGAGGTACCAGAATCAAGAATGGTGTCGGCATTATCCAGCGTCCGCACGGTGATAAAAGTATCCTTCACTCTGCCCGGCGGATTTCCCACCAGGGCCAGCCAGATGGATACCGTGCTGCCCGCGCCCACGGACGTTCCGCTTCCGTCCCGCGTGCACAGCACTGAATCGCCGCTCACCACCGGCGCCAGAAATCCACCGTCCAGCAGCGTCGCATCGGCGGACATGACCGCGATGGCGGAGGAGAGGTCAAAACCCGCTGCGCTGGGAAACACCAGACGAATTTTTCCATCCGCAGGCAGTCCGCTGCCGATCGTGGAGAGTGTAAAGGTGAATTTATGCAAAGCGGGCGTATTGCTGGCATAGGAGGTCAGGCTGTCTTCAACTCCGCTCAGGACGCCTGGAGCTGCCTGCAAGGAAACCGCCAGCACAAAAAGGAGGAATGCCGTTTTTATCGTGAAACGTGGTAGCAAGTTATAACCTGTCCGCTTTCCGTAGAGTGATTTCAGCCCGTTGCCGGCTCGTCTGCAAGGCGTTCTCCTCGCGGTGCAGCAGCAGCCACTCCGGCGCTGCGGCGCTGGTTTCGACGACCACGGCGGCGAGGATCAGATCGACCGCAGTTCCCGCGGCCATCGCTTTGCCCAGGCCGCTGCGCTGCGCCCACACCGTGTCCCCCTGAACCCGGACCAGCCAACCGCCGTCCATGCTGCGCGAATCGGCCATCACCACCTTGCTCAAGTCAAATCCGGATGGAAAAACCACGGCCAATTCGGCCCTGGGGCTGAGCTCCTGATCCGCGGTAAAAGAGAAAGCATAGACCGCCGGCGTTCCCGCCGCTGTGCTGGTGGCGGTCACCGTGAGTCCGCTCTGCGCCATACCCAGTCCGGCGATGAGCAGAAGGATCAAAAAAGAGCTGGATAAACGTCTACAACTCATCATGATGCTTTTTGTTTCACTTTGATGTGCATTTTGTCCGCATGCGATACATTTTTCGGCCATAAATAGAATAAAAACCGGCCATTTACACGCCGAATCAACAATGTGCAAATTTTATACCAATCTTGGATTGAGAGGGTGCTTTCATCTCTGCTTAGGGGGGAGTCACCTTTCCAAGTTGTCTATCTGGGATAGATGCCGCCATCTATCGCTGCTCTAATGACCATCCTATCGGTTTGTACAACGCGCTCACGTCGTGTTTCTGAGGAGCTGAGGAGATGGTTCTGCGCTCCGGCCCGATTCGAAAAGGTGTTCTCGCCACCTAGTCTACTCTTCACCGTCGCCGATCGATGTAACCTGGATCACAAACCGGCCCTTTTGTCTCGGCCGGCCTACTTTAGAATGGCGCGCAACAGGAGCAAAAAACCGCGACCGTCGTTTTCCAGCAATTTCAGATTCTTTTTCGCCTTTTGAAAATTGGGATTGATCTTGACCGCTTCGCGGTACTCTTCCAACGCCTTGCCGTAATAATGCCAGCAGCGGATCAGAAACGCGGTTCCCAGACTGAGGCGCACATCCGGATAATTCGGGTGCTGGCTGATCGATTTTTCCAGAATCCGTATATAGTTGTCCAGCGAGCGATGCTCTTTGTGCAGATCGGCAAACATGAAACGCAGATAAAACTCGCCGTCCAGCACCAGGCTGCGGGTGTCGACCGCCTTAACTCTGCTCGCCTTTTTGATCTCCGCGATCGCCGCCTCCCACTGATCGCGGTTTTCCAACAGGTCCAGTGCCGCATCGAGCCCTTCGCGGTCATAGGCGTCGGAGCTCTTTGCCGCCTGCAACAGACAGGCGCGCGCCTCTTTCACCCGTTCGATGGGCGGCGGCAGCTCGGTGTTCTTGGGATCGCTTTGCACGCTTTCGATCAGATACAGACCGAGATCGTACAGGGCCTCATGATAGTCCGGATTGATCTCCAGGCTGGTGCGCGCCCGCTGGATCGCCCGGGAGAAATCCCCGCGCTGCCGGTGGACCCGGCTGATCCACAACAGAACATCCGGATAATCCGGCGTTTTTTCCACCGCGATCTCGAGATGGCTCAGAGCCCCATCATAGTCGCCTTTTTTGAAAAGCGCCTTGCCGAGTAAATAGTGACCGTTCTCATATTCTGCGTCCAGGCTAAGCAATGCGGCAAAGATATCGACCGCCTCTTCAATCAACCCCTTGTCCAACAACAGGGTGCCGAGCCGGGCATGCGCATCGGCGTCCGGTGTGGCCTGAACGTTTTTAATCGTTGAATAAAGCAACTCCAAATCCGCCAGCACCAGATCGTGACACTGCCGCACCTGTGGGTCTTTAGGGTCCTGCTCTGCGGACGAGTCTACGAGATACTCGCGGCTGTCGATCACCTGGCCGGAATCGGCGACCGTCACTCCCACAATCTGGTGCGCCGGATCATACTCGGTCTGCACCAGCAGTTTGCGTTTGCCGAACTTGACATGGCTGCTGAAACTTGTTTTTTCTTCCATCAAGGTTTTACTCGAGCGCTAAAAGTCCCGCCTCGATGCGGTCCAGCGCTTTTTCCAGAACCGCGAGTGAGGTGGCAAACGAAAGCCGCACATGACCCTCCATGCCGAACGCGCTTCCCGGCACCACGGCCACGCCAAAATGCTCGAGCAGAAACGCGCACATCTCCATGGAGGTGTTTATCGCCTGACCTTGGTACTGCTTGCCGAAATAGAACGAGATGTCCGGAAAGGCATAAAAAGCTCCCTGCGGTGGAAAACAGCGCACACCGGGGATGGCGGTCAGTCGCTTTTGCACATAGTCCCGCCGCTCGCTGAACGCTTTGTGCATTTCGGCGATGAACGCTTTATCGCCGTTCAAAGCCTGAAGTGCGGCCTTTTGCGAAATCGACGTGGGGTTGGAGGTGCTGTGGCTCATATAGCTCTTGATGGCATCCGCCACGTTCTCGGGCCCGACAATCCAGCCGATGCGCCACCCGGTCATGGCAAAGCTTTTGGAAACGCCGTTGACCAGCAAAAGCTGATCTCTGATCTCCGGGTAGGCGGCCAGGCTGACGAACTCGGCGTCGTCAAAGACGATTTTGTCATAGATCTCGTCAGAGAGCACATAGAGGCCGGCCTGGTGGATGACCTTCACCAACTGGTCCAATTCAGTGCGGCTGTACACGGCGCCCGAGGGATTGCTCGGGCTGTTTAGAATCAGCAGCCTAGTGCGCGGAGTGATGGCCCCGGCCAGTTGTTCCGCGGTGATCTTGAGCTGACGGTCGGGTTGCGGATTCACCGTCACCATTTTCGCGCCGGCCAGTTTGATCATCTCCGGATAGCTGACCCAATAGGGCGCCGGCAAAATCACCTCATCGCCCGGATCGCAGACAGCCAGTACGCCTTGATACACCGCGTGTTTAGCGCCGCAGGTGATGATGACCTGCCGCGGCTTGTACTGCACCTTGATCTCTTCCGCCATCCAGCGGCAGACCGCCTCGCGCAGCTCCATGGCGCCCTCGGCAGGTGTGTACTTGGTGAACCCGGCTTCAATCGCCGCCACCGCCGCCGCCTTGATATGCGCCGGTGTGTCAAAATCCGGCTCGCCCGCGCCCAAGGCCACCACATCCTTGCCTTCCCGTTTGAGCCGTGCCAGGGTGCTGTTCAGAGCCATGGTCGGAGATTCACAGATTTCCGCAAAACGCTTTGATAGGGTGGGCATGCGCCGCTCTCCTTGCTGTTCAAACCCCGGTTACCCTCTATCGATCAAAAAATGGATTACGCTTTAAGACTGCAGATGCACGCCACGTTGACGATGTCCTCCGCTTTGCAGCCGCGCGACAGGTCG
>JAKJDB010000301.1 GCA_022706175.1 Candidatus Zhuqueibacterota bacterium
GTGGGTGGAAAGTTGACCGGTATCTCGATTGCCGGATTCGGCGTGGGCGCGGGTGGCGACATCGTCGGAATTTCGCTGGCTGGCTTTGGCGTGGGCGCAGGGAACAAAATCAGAGGCATCACCATCGCTGGCCTCGGCGTGGGTGCTGGAAGCGAACTATGCGGCATCACTCTGGCCGGGCTGGGCGCCGGCGGCAGGAGCGTGAAAGGGCTCACCATGGCCGGAATTACAGTGGCCGGCAAGGAGTTAAATGGGGTGCAACTCGCTCTGGGCACGGTTCGTGTGGTCGATGACGGCCGCATGAGCCTGTTTAGCGCCAGCGCTTTTAACCATATTCAGGGTACGCAAAGTGGACTGTCCATCGGATTGGTCAATTACGCCCGGCGCCTCAAGGGCTTACAGCTAGGCGTGATCAACATCGTCCGGGATAATCGCAAATCCCTGCGCGTGCTGCCGTTGTTCAATGCGGATTTTCACTGAAAAACGCGGGGAGCCCGGCTTTACTAATCACGATAGTTCAAACGATACATGTCTCTGCTCATGACGCAGTGAAAACGACATCTAGGGTTGCCGTAAAAACCGCGGCAACCCTCAGGGCTCGAACGGATTTCACTCACTCTGCTCCCCAGGAACGAGTGGTAATATTTTTATTTCATCAAGATGGCCTTGCGAATCTCTTTATATCCGGCTGCTTCCAGAACATATAGATAAACGCCATTCGGCAAGTTTTCAGCGTTCCAACCTACCCGGTGTACACCTGCTGCCAGCTTTTCGTCGACAAGCTCTACAATCTCGCTCCCCATCAATGTGAAGATTTTAAGCGAAACCTGTGCTGGCTCTGATAAGGAAAATTCGATGGTCGTGGTGGGATTAAAGGGATTGGGATAATTCGGATACAGCGCCATTCGATCCGGAACAGTACTCCGGCGTTCGGTTTCTACTTTTGTCGTCAGAGCGGAAGATAGATCAAACGAGGCGATTTGATTATTGGTGCACAGAACGATAACCGCATTTCGTTTCGAATCATAAGCGATATCCCCCAGGCCCATTTCATTGGTGTTCGAACCCATGGGAGGCGTTTCGGCGATCACCTTTGCCGATTGAGGGCCATCGGTGACATCCAGCAGGTAACCTTTTTGCGGCAGTATCTCGCCGCTGAACACCATGATATATTCTCGGTTTTCATAAGTAAAATAGGTGATCCCGGAGGAATGATCATCCGCGACCTCATAGGGTATTTTGCCGATGACACTGCCATCGGGCGCCAGCAAAGTGACGGGCGTATAGAAGGTAATATAGCCATTGTTAACCCAGATAGTACCGCCCGGAGCGGTCGAGGCAATTCCCAACGAGGCATAGGCCGGCGGAATCTCCAGCATATCCGTCCATTCGAAATCGATCCCGTTGCTGGTTGTCAGAATATTGATATATTTCTGATCCACGCTCCCGCTCACATAGACCATGGTCTGAGCTCCTTCACCGATAACGGCGAGCGCATCGCCATAGCGATCCGTCCACTGGATGCTTTCGAAGGCCAGGGAGGGAGCCGCGGTCTCATTTTCCCATCGGTACAGTTTGAACGGAAAAGTCACCGCCGATTGAACAAGATTGCCTGCATAGATGACGCCGTCATCGGCGCATTTGATATTCAGCAGGACAAAGGGATCCTGTCCTTTGATGATCGCCGGATCAAAAGGCAGTTTGCCGATTTTGGCGCCGGTGGCGGCATCGAGGATCAGGATATCTACATTTGGACCGGTCAAGCCTCCGGCCACATTGGTCCGGCTGATAACCAGGACGTGATCCGTCTTGGGATTATAGGTACAATATCTTACCCCATTATCACCCGGCGAAAACCAGGGTATATTGGTGAAAGAGATCTTTTCCGCATCGATCTTCCAATTCATTTTTAAAACAACCGGTTGTGCGTTGAGGGACGAAAGCGGCAATGCAACCGCGATGACAAACATAGCTATGCGTCGTAGCATTTTTCGTGGCTCCAGATAGACAACGTTCCCTGCTCCAGACCATTAGGTTGAAAAAAAATTGATAGATTTTGCGGTTAATTAAAAATCGCGATCGTCCTGCCGAAGAGTTCCAGCAGTCAACAGGCAGTTGTTTTGGGGGGCTGTGGCGCCGCGGGCCGGCGATCACCTCGTCCTCACCTTTTGGCCAATTTAACGAATCACCGTTCAGGAATCAAGGAGAATAATATAAATATTGCGAGTCCCGTTCCCGCGCTTGAGAGGGAGATAGGGGGTGTGTTGTTTTTCTTTCGCGACGATCGACTGATACAAGGCGGTCTTTGACAGATCCCTTGAGACCAGTGTGGTTCAATTCTGGGCGGCGTTTTTAGTCTTTTCGTCCGATTCGAGCCGGACGGCTTTCATCGCCAGATACAGAGCGCTGCCGATAAAAAGTACCAATCCCAGCAGGGTCGGAACAATCGCAGCGGAGATGGAGTCTTTTTTATACGCATAGCCGCAACCGAATACGAGAAACAAAGCTACCGCCGCAACAATGTTTTTCACGCTCAATTTTTTTATCGCTTTGCTCAACGTGCTCATTGCAGGCCTCCTGTTGGTTGAAAAGCAGGCAGCCATCGTTCAAGACGCGTTAGGGGGGTCGGCGTAATGAGGGGGACGACTGCCTGCCTGTTTCCATTCCAAACTATTTCTGTATTTTTTTTGCGGCCGCCTCTTTTTCTTTGACCTCTTGCAGCAGGTAAAAATCATCGTCCGCACTGGCCAGCAGCGTCTTCAGAGTGGTCAGGCTTTTGTCGGCTGCGTCCGGATCCTTTTCGGCGATAGCCAAATCCGCCAGCAGCAACAGCGCCTCCACATCATTGCCATTTCGCTCGAGCACAGGACTCAGCGCTGAACGTGCTGCTGAGATATCGCCGTTTTTGAAATACGCTTTTGCCAGATCCACACGATAGGCCAGCGGATTCGATTTGTTCTGCTCACCGCCTTTTTCAAATGCAGCGATGGCCGTTGCATAATCTCCCTTTTCCCTGGCGATCAGCCCTTTCAGGTAATTTAGCCCGGTTTCAAAGACTTTCACTAATTTCTGTTCCTCAGCCAACCCCTGCAGCTGTATAGAGTGTTTTTCCGCCAATTCGAGGTTCCCTGCTTCTGCCTCCAGGTTGGCCATGGCCCACAAATACGGATACTGCTGGTTCCTGGGCAATTTTTGCAGCGCCGCCTCAAGCAGAGGACGGGCCTCGTCATAACGATGGACTTTAATCCAGATGTTGGCTTTGGCTGCCAAAGCAGAGGCCTGTGCTTGTTGCGAGGTGTCCGGATCCGTTTTCTCCGCCAGTTCGCACTCCTCGAGCGCCACGCTGCTTTGACCAAGACCGGCATACACACCGGCAAGCCGGCGGTACGCTGCGCTGATCACCGAGGGATCGGAAAAACTCTTGACCATCTCAGAGAGCTGGGCGACGGCTTCGTCATAGCGGCCGGTGCGCAGATAACAGGTGGCGATTTTATCCGCCGACATGAAGAAGTTAGGATCCGCTTTAAGCGCCGCCTGGTAAGAAGCGATGGCCTTGTCGTATTCGTCCAGCGTCATGTACAGGTCTGCGAGGCTGTCATGCGGATTGGGTTCATCGGGTAAAAGCTCGGTGTATTTGATGAAAGCCTGCTTGGCCTTTTCATAGTCACCCATATCGCGGTAGGCATAGCCCAGATTGTTGTAAACCGCATGGTATTCTGGATGAATCTCCAGGACCTGCATGAATTCCTGAATGGCGGCTTCATACTCCCGGTTGGCATAATGGGATATGGCGCTCCAGTACCAGAAGGTCTCGACTTTGGGGTATTTCTTTTTTAACGTTTGTAATTGTTTCTGCGCCTCGCTGAGTTGGTTGTTAAAAAAATGATCCAATACTGTGACAAAGCCCTGTTCCATTTTGCTCGCTTGTGCGGCTGCTTTTTTTGCGCGGCTGATCGCCTGTTGTTGCTCTGGATACGTGCTCGTCGTCAGGCTCAACCCGAGATGAGCGAGGGCAAAATTTGAGTCCTGTTGAATCGCTTTTTCGAAATGGGCTTTTGCCACATCCGAACGTTGTTTGTCGAGGCATAGCCAGCCCTTTTCAAATTCCGCTCTGGCGGCGGTGGATTTTGTGGTGATGGTGAGCCCTTTAGTCTGCGCCATGAGACAGCCCGCAGCCAAAAGACAGATCAAAGCCGGCGCCTTTCTCATAACGTCCTCCTTTATTGTTGAAATGAAATGAGTTATGGAAAAATCAAAAAGGAAGGTCCCCGGCGGCGCGGAAATAAAAAAGGCATTCTAAACCGGTCCAGCGGACAAATTCATCATGCCTTTTGGTCTGAGGATGGCTTTTGCCATGACAGCCATATGATCCTTACTATCAGTATAGGATAAAATGGAAAAATAGTCAAGCGAAAAATATCGCGGTTCTCTGCGTTCCTCGTGGCGAGGCACTGTTTTTTGTCTTGCTTCTTTTTGCTTAATTGGCTAATATGATGCATCAACCGATGAATACGGCTGATACGGCGGGTGGGTGCGTGCAAAGGGGAGGTGAGCCGGAGAAAGCACAATTCGGGTCATCGCCGGTGACCCGAATTGTGCTTTT
>JAKJDB010000302.1 GCA_022706175.1 Candidatus Zhuqueibacterota bacterium
ATAGCCCGCCTTTTGATAGGTCCGGAGCACGCCTTTGAATGTTTTCGGCAGACTGTGCTCCCTGAGGCCGGTAAAGTCTTTGAGCCGTGCGAGTATTTGCCGATACCCCTGATCGCCGGATTGGCGCATCTGTTCCTCGAACAGAAGGTCGATGAGCGTGACCTGCAGCGCAGGCAGCCGCAGCGAACGTTCTTCCACCGTGGCGAAATGAAAGAGGAACTGGAATTTCTTGATCAACTCTTCCGGCAGCATGGCGACGCTGTGGTCAGCCAGCTTAACGTATTTCTCGTCGCGGCTCAGGGCCCGTTTCAGCTCTTTGAGCGGCAACGCCACGCCGTCAAACTCGACCTCCAGGTTGAGGTCGAACCAATCGATCTCGGTGGCGACGCCGAGGCGCACCGTGGGCGAAGAGGTGCGGATTCTATACCTTTTGAGCTTTTCCTGTCCATAGACCTCAAATCCCTCGGCGGTGAGTGCGGGCAGGGAGTGAAACAGCCAGGGGATGACTTTTTTTTCATCCAGCAGCAGGCCGTTGTGCGGCCGATGTTTCAGCCCGGTGTCCATCAGGGCCTGCCAGGCCGCCTGCTCCTGTCGGCGATCTCGGGTGATCTTGAGCACCAGCGCGCCGTCATCAGCGACCCGGCAGATCTGATCCGCTTCCTCGGAGTAGAGAACTTCGCAATCCTGATAGAAAAACGACAGCACCAGCTCAAGCTGGTCGGCTTTTTCCTTCAGGGTGATTCGTCTTTTGTTAAATTGCGTCACCGGCTGGACCGTATAGGGCTCGGGCAATTGCAGCGCATCGCCCGCGCAGTTCTGCTTAAAGAGGCCGTCGATGAAGAGCGGCAGCTCTTTGTGCGGCACCACCAGTTCGCGCAGGCCGCGGCTGAAGGGCAGGAGCAGTTCCGCCTGGTTCAGGTTGTCGATGCGCATCAATAGAGTGTCTTGCAGAATCCAGATCGGATTTTCCGACAGAATATAAAAGGGCGGCTTCAACGCCTGTTCGGAAGTATCGCAAATCAGGTACGGCAGGAAGCGGCAGGATCGTCCTTGTTGTTCAAAACGGAATTCAATCCGCCGGGGGTGTTCGGCAAAGCGGATCGGTTCACCCAGATCTCCGTCGGCGCTGAGGAACAGCGGGCTCTCCTGCAACAATTCGAACAATCGGCCGCTGGAGCCGGCAAAGGAAAACGAGTCCCATTGATTGCGGCTGTAGCCATAGCCCTCCAGCCGAATGTTATAGTCCCAACGTGTTTTCTGCAGCAGATAGGCGATGGCGATGGGATCACTGGGGGAGAACTTGGCGTCGGAGAGATCCTGGTCGTGGCTGTTGAGTGGAAGCAGCCGGCCCATGCGGCCGTCCTTTTTAAGGTAGACCTTGTAGGGCACGATGGTCCATGAAGTGGGCCGCAGGAACAGCTGGTAGACGATCTGCCACTGACGCGGACTGCGGCGGTGGTTGGGGCGATGGGCTCCCGAAGATTTGGCGAGGTTGTCTAAAAAAGCGTGCCAGGAGGATTTGGTATCGCGCCGTTCCGCCGCCGGACCTTGGGCGCCATAGGAAGCGCGGCCGGCCAAAAGGGCGGCGACGATGTGTTCGCAATGATGGTAATAGTTGGATTTGCACGAACAATCGGCCTGCAGCGCGGTGGCCGCTTCAGCGACGCGCACCTGGAACGAACCGGCGCCGGTGAGCACGTCTGCTTCAAACTGCAGCGGCGTGATGCGGTTGATCGTGACCCGGCCGTCCTCGTACAACTGTTTGCCTTGTTCAAAAGCGCCAAAGCGGGCGAATAGGCGGATGTCCGATATTTTTATATTCATCAGTACCCCACGGCTCCCATAAGCTTATCCCTCGTCGCGCAAACGGCGAAGGCCGCAGGAAACGAGCAAGCTGAAAGTTAGCACAAAAATTTCAAAAACGCAAGGAGATACCATGCAGCCGTACTCTTTCTCGCCCGAAATCTCTTGCAATTGTCTGGACGGAATCATATATTTTTCTAAATCTTCCATTCACTTGTAGGGAGTCCCTGACGGTGAAGAAAATATTTGTCCTCGACACCAACGTCATCCTCCATGACGCCACCTGCATCTTTCATTTCCAGGAAAACGACATTGTCATCCCCATCACGGTCATCGAAGAGATCGACGCCTTTAAGCGCGGTCAGGATTCCATCCATTATAACGCGCGCGAGTTCATCCGCCTGTTGGATACGTATTCCGGCGATCATCTGGTGAACGGCGGCGTCAGCCTGGGGCCGGGCCGTGGCCGCATCTCCATACTCGCCATCTTTCAGGACGAGCCGGAGATCGTCAAGGCCTTTTTTGAAGCCAAGGCGGACCATCGGATTCTCAGCGCCGCGCTTTTTTTGCGCAAAAAACGCCCCAAGACCCAGGTGGTGCTGGTCAGCAAAGACGTGAACCTTCGCCTCAAAGCCAAATCCGTGGGGCTTCAATCGCAGGATTATTACACCGACAAAATCGAAGATATCGACAAGCTGTACCGCGGCAAACGGCTGGTGGATAACACGGACATCGCCGTCATCGACAAGCTCTGCTCACCGCCGCACGAGGTGCCGGCGGCAGAGGCGGCGGTGGAACGTCCGCTGTCCAATGAGTATTTCATCTTTCGCAGCGGCAGCCGTTCGGCGCTGGCTTTTTATCATTCGCAGCGGCGTCTGTTCACCCGCATCGAAAAGGTGCAAGCCTACGGCATTACGCCGCGCAATGCGGAACAGATTTTCGCGATCCACGCTCTGCTCGATCCGGAGATACAGCTGGTCACATTGAGCGGCAAGGCCGGCACCGGCAAAACCCTCCTGGCTCTGGCCGCAGCCCTGGAGTGCCGCAAGCAGTACCGGCAGATTTTTCTGGCGCGCCCCATCGTCGCCCTGTCCAATAAGGACCTGGGCTATCTGCCCGGCGATATCGAATCCAAGTTGGATCCGTATATGCAGCCGCTGTACGATAATCTGGGCGTCATCCGCAATCAGTATCCAGAGACCGATGAACGCTCTTTGCGCATCCAGGAGATGTTGGACAACGGAAAGCTCGAGATCGCGCCCCTGGCTTATATCCGCGGCCGCAGTTTGAACCACATCTATTTCATTGTCGACGAAGCGCAGAACCTGACTCCCCATGAGGTCAAGACCATCATCACCCGGGCCGGAGAAGGCAGCAAGGTGATCTTTACCGGCGATCCGTTTCAAATCGACAGTCCTTATCTGGATTCCCGTTCCAACGGCCTGTGCTACCTCATCGATCGCATGAAGGGTCAAGCGCTGTATGGCCATGTGTGGCTGGAAAAAGGCGAACGCTCCGAGCTGGCCGAGTTGGCGAGCAATCTGTTATGACGATGAAACGCGCTGCAGCGGTGGGAGCGGTTCTTCTTCTCTGTGCGCAGGCTTTAGCCCTGGACGCTCCCCCCAAGCGCGAGTTTCGCGGCGCGTGGATCGCAACCGTGCACAATCTCGACTGGCCCTCAAGCCGCGGCCTGACGCCGGAGGCGCAGCGCAGAGAACTGGTGGACTGGCTCGACGAGTTGTCCGGCTGCGGCATCAACTGCGTGGTGCTGCAGATTCGTCCTGAATGCGATGCGCTGTACCCTTCCCCCTATGAACCCTGGTCCTATCATCTCACCGGCACCCAGGGCGTCGCCCCTGTCCCGCTTTACGATCCGCTCGCTTTTGCCGTACAGGAGGCGCATCGGCGCGGCATGGAGCTGCACGCCTGGTTCAATCCCTACCGCGCGGTGAGCAACACCGGCGCCTATTCGCTTTCCCCGCAGCACGTGAGCCAGCGCCACCCCGAGTGGATCATCACCATCGGCAGCATTCAATTTCTAAATCCGGGTCTGCCTCAAGTCCGGGAATATGTCGTTCGGGTGGTGATGGATGTGGTCAGACGCTATGATATCGACGGCATCCACTTTGATGATTACTTTTATCCCTATCCGCCCAACCAGATCACCACGGAAGATCAAAACGCCTTTGCGCTGTACGGCCAGGCAAGTCCGGACATTCACACGTGGCGGCGCGCCAACGTCCACGCATTTGTGCAAATGATGCACGACAGCCTGCAGATGGTCAAACCGCAGGTTAAATTCGGCATCAGTCCTTTCGGCATCTGGAAAAACGGCGTGCCCAGCGGCATCGCCGGCCTGTCCGCCTATGACGCGATCTATTGCGATGCGGTCACCTGGCTGCAGCATCAGTGGATTGACTATCTCACGCCGCAGCTGTACTGGAAGATCGGCGGCGCGCAGGATTACAGCCGCTTGATGCGCTGGTGGAGCGCACGAATGAACGGCCGCCATCTGTACACCGGCAACGCCGTGTATCGGATCTCTGAATGGAGCAGCCGCGAGATGCCGAATCAGCTGCGTTTGAATCGCAGCGGCTCTCCGGCTTGGGGTCAGATTTTTTACCGGGCCACCTCGCTGCGGGAAAATCCATTGGGATTCACCGACAGCCTGAAAAGCAACTTTTACCGTTTTCCATCTTTGCTGCCGGTGATGACCTGGAAGGATTCTCTGCCGCCGCCACCCCCTGAACAGCTGCGTTTTCAACCGTTGGCAAGCGGCGGTCC
>JAKJDB010000303.1 GCA_022706175.1 Candidatus Zhuqueibacterota bacterium
CTGCTGGAATACCCGGGCGCCGGCCTGTCGATCCTGGAGATGAGCCACCGGTCCAAAGAGTTCGAACAGGTGTTGGCCGACACTCAAGCCCTGTTCAAGAAATTGATGGGCCTGTCGGATGCGTTCGAAATTCTCTTCCTCGGCGGCGGCGCCAGCCTGCAATTCACCATGATTCCGATGAACTTTATACCGGCCGGCGGATCCGCGGATTATGTGGTCACCGGCGAATGGGCCAAGCGGGCGTACAAAGAGGCCAACCTGGTCGCCAAAGGCCGCGTGGCCGCCAGCTCCGAGGATAAGCAATTCTCTTATCTGCCGGCCGCGGATGCGCTGGACCTGGATCCTGCCGCCGCCTATGTGCACCTGACCTCCAACAACACCATCTTTGGCACCCAGTGGTCGGCGTACCCGGACGTGCACGGCAAACCGCTGCTGGCGGACATGTCCTCGGATATCCTCTGCCGCCGCACCGATTTCAACCGCTTCTCCCTGATCTATGCCGGGGCGCAGAAAAATCTCGGCCCAGCCGGCGTGACCGTCATCTTTCTCCGCGACGATTTTGCCGAAACGGCGAACAAGAACCTGCCGACCCTGCTGGCGTATGAAACCCACCGTAAAAACAACTCGCTGTACAATACGCCGCCGGTCTTTGCCATCTACATGATCAAACTCATGCTGGAATGGATGGAGAGCGTGGGCGGTCTGGCCGCGGTCGAAAAAACCAACCAGCAAAAGGCGGAACTGCTGTACAAGACCATAGACGGGAGCGGCGGTTTTTATCGCGGAACGGTTCGCTCCGATTGTCGCTCGTGGATGAACGTACCCCTGCGCCTGTCGTCTGAAGAGCTGGAAGCGGAATTTCTCAGCGCAGCGAAAAAAGAGGGCCTGGTCGGTCTGAAAGGCCATCGTTCGGTGGGAGGCATCCGGGTGTCGATGTACAACGCGGTCTCGCTGGAGGCGATCAAGGTGCTGACCGACTTTATGAAAGAATTTCAAAAGAACCATTAATCGAAACGGGCCGAAAGGCCCGTTTTTTATTCCGCCGGAGCCTTTTGATAGAAATGGATGAGGAACTCGGCATCGCGCGGATTGAGATCAAAACGGGTGGTGGCCTCATTGATCAACGGCCAGAGCTTGAGTTGGGGATCCGCCTGCAGCTGCTCCGAGATCCATTTGATCGCCCGGCGAACCTCTTCCCCTTCCGGCATGGGATAGGACATGGCTGATTCCTTGCAACGGTTACGTTGCGCTACGATGGCATGATGGCGTTTATTCTCTTGATCCTGGCCAAAACCGGCGGATGAGAATAGTGAAGAAAAACATAAAAGGGATGCGGGGTGAGATGGGTCAGATCATCCCGCGATAATTTTTTCAACGCCGAGATCAGATCCCGGCCCAGGCCCGAGGTGGCGACGGCAAAATCATCGGCCTGAACCTCGTGCCGGCGCGAGAGCAGGTTCAGCAGCGGCGACAGGATCAATTCCACCGGCGAGTACAACAGGGTGAAGAAAAACATGCCGGCATACACAGAGACGTCCTGCATGTAAAAGGCCTCGTGCAGGCCGGGCTCCCTGATGAAAAACGACAACAGCCAAAACATCACCCCCAGATGCGCGATGCTCATCACCGTGCCGATGAGGATGTGCTTTTTCCGGTAATGGCCGATCTCGTGCGCCAGCACCGCAGTCAACTCGGGGACCGTGTGCTTTTCGATAAGGGTGTCGTAAAGCGCGATCCGTTTGTTCCTGCCAAATCCAGTGAAAAACGCGTTGGACTTGCTCGACCGTTTGGATCCGTCCATGACGAAAATATTCTGCAAAGCGAATCCCACCTTGGTGGCGTACCGGAAAATGGACTCCTTCAAGGCCCCGTCAGGCAATGGAGTGAACTTGTTGAACAGGGGCATGATCCAGATCGGCGCGACAAAATTCATCAGCAGAAGATAGGCCGCGCTGACCAGCCAGGCGTACAGCCAGGCGGCGCTGCCGGCATACTGAAAAAAAGCCAGCAATCCAGCCAGCAGCGGAGCGCCCAATCCCACACCGAGCAACAGGCTTTTCAAGAGATCCAGGATAAACGTTTTGACCGTGGTACGATTGAAACCGAAGCGCGCTTCGATCACAAACGTATCGACCACGGAAAACGGCAGGGAGAGCAAGCCGGCGGCCAGAGAGAGAAGACCGATGAACGCCAGACCGTTCACCACCGGCGACATTCCCCAGCTGCGAATCCACTGATCGAGCGCGTTAAATCCGCCCAGAACCCAGAAGGACAAAAGCACCAGCAGATCGAAAGAAGACTTGACCCGGCCGAACAGGGAATTCACCCGCAGATAGGATTGCATTTTGGCATAGGCCGCGTCATCAAAGACGCCGGCAAATTCTTCGGGCAGAGGGGCGCCGAGGGTTTTCAGGTTCAGCCGGTCGGCGGTCACGTTCAGCAGGAACTCGGCCAACAGGGCGGTAAGGATGATGATGAAAAAAACATTCATAGGACTCTGCTGATTTTCTGGCTGTTCGATGAACTGTTGAGCTTTAATGAAACGGATAGCGCGCGGCCGCTCCGCCGTCGCCGATATGCACCGCCATTTCTTTGGCTCTTCCATCCACTGTAACCCGGACATAGTTGCCCGGCCCATCAGCCGTAGGGTTGGCGATGGCCGCCATCGGCGCCTGGCCCTGTTCACCGTGCCGGGTGTTGAAGTGAAGCTGATACAGAGCCTGCAGCGAGGCTTGCGACCGCAAGGCGGCCAGAGTTCGTGGCCCCGGTCCTTTCTGCGGACCATTCATGACAACCGCCACCACCGGCTGGATGGCGCGGATCAGTTCAGGATGATTGCTCATGTCCAGGCCGTGATGGGTGACCTGGTACAAGTCCACCTGACCAAGCCTGTTGACCGGCGACACCAGATGGCACTCTACGTTATGAGTGATGTCCCCGCCGAGAAAGCAGCTAAAATCACCCCAGGTGAGCAGCAGGGCGATGCTGCGGCCGTTGTCCGATTGATCCGGCGGCGCGGGTTCAAATCCCGGCGCTGGCGCATCGACATCGCCGGAAAAGCCCAGCACCCGCTTTTCCGCGGCCACCACCCGCAGTTCGATCCGCTGATCCTGCAAAGGGATCACATCGCCGGGTTGTAATTTGCGGGCCCGGCCCGCGGTGGCCTGCTGATACAGGGGATAAAGCGTGCGAAACCACTCGCTGCGTTGCTCCTGCTCCGGGCCCGGGCCGCCCTTGTCGTAAAAATTTTTCACCGGCATCTTTTGCACCACGGGCAACAGCGCGCCGAAATGATCAGAATGAAAATGAGTGGTGATCAGATGATCGATGTGTACCAGTCCGGCATCACGACAAGCCTGCAGAATACGGCCGTGATCCCGGCCTTTGGGCTCCAGCGAACCGGTGTCGATCAGCAGGGATTCGCCGCAAGGTGTGACGATCAGGGTCGAACCGCCGCCAACCATATCGAGGAAGTAAAAAGTCAGCCGGCCGGTCCGGCACGCCGGGTTGAAGCCGGCGACCAGCAGCAGGACGAGCAGACTTTGCAGCCGCACGAGCGCTCCTTTCATGTCAGGCCAAAAGTTTTACGCACATAGGCCACATTGGCCCGGGTGCCGGCGAGAAAGTGATTTTCCCGGCCGCGAGACTGCGGACCAGCGCCCGCCCATGGCCGCTTCCGCTTCATCGGGCCAAGCGGAAGATAAGCGTTGGGACTGCCGGTCTGCTCCGGCAACAGAGCCGGCGAGCACGTTAATAAGACAGGTGCTGGTTTGCCAAACCCTTTTGTTTCATCAGCTTTTCAATATCCTTGACCTCTTTGACCAATCCGGAGGTGATCACCCGGTTTCCGCCTTCCACGATCCACACATCGTCCTCGATGCGAATGCCGATGGAGCGGTATTTCGTCGGAATGGCAGGATCATCGGCAGGGATGTACAAGCCCGGCTCCAGGGTCACCACCATGCCGGCCTCGAGCACCTCGCGGCTGCCGACATCATGCACATCGAGACCGATGTCATGGCTCACCCCGTGCGGTAAAAAACGTTTGGTCTCTTCCGCCTTTTTGATCAACCCCAGACGCATCAACTCCCGAGCGCACACCTCCTGCGCTTTTTCTTCGACCTTGCGGCGGCTGACGCCGGGCCTCATCATTGCCAGCGTCTCTTTTTGCACGGTGAGCACCGCTTCATAGAGCTCGCGCTGACCCTCGGTAAATAGGCCGCTCACGGGAATGGTGCGGGTGATATCCGCAGAATAGCCGTTGAATTCTGCGCCCACGTCCATCACCACCATATCGCCCGCCTGCATTTGGCGGTCATTGTCGTCGTAATGCAGAATCAGCGCATTGGGTCCTGACCCGACGATGCTGGGAAATCCGGGGCCGGCAGCGCCGAATCGTTGATACGCATATTCGATGACCGCCTGCAGCTCATACTCGTACATGCCCGGTTCAGCGCTCTTGATCGCCTCGCGCAGCCCAGCGGCCGTGATATCCGCGGCTTTCTGCAGCAGGTGAATCTCCGCATCGCTCTTGATCTGCCGCAGCCGGTTGAGCGGTTCAACCACCGGCTTGATGTTCAAGCCGG
>JAKJDB010000304.1 GCA_022706175.1 Candidatus Zhuqueibacterota bacterium
CTCGGGCGCCGGGGTTCTGGCAAACTATAGCGAGTTCTGTCCACAGGTGGACGGCCGGAATGCATCACAGTATCTTGCCTGGGATAATCTGGTTTCAGAGTGCGATTGGTCCTTGGGCGATTTTGACGGATTGTTCCACGACTATTTTCATTATCGCATCTATTATCAGGGCACGCTGGACATGAACAACAACGGCGTCAATGACCGCGATGAATGGAGCAAAACGCAGTTGCTGAATTACTGGCAGAACGGTCTGGCGGCCTGGATCGATGATGAAAAGGCGATGATGCAGTCGCTGGCCCCGACGGCGCTGAATTTGTTTTCAGTCAACCCCGGCGGGGTGCTGGATATGTATTACGAAAGAATGAACGGTCACCTGTTCGAGGGATTTCTGCGTTGGGCCTTGTGGACCAGTGTCCAGGGCGACGCGAACAAATGGAGCGCGCAGGGCCAGAAACCGAGCCTCATGTTCATCGAGGACTATATTCCGGAAAAATGGGCGGCGAACGGCAAAGACCGGTTCAGCAAGATGCGTTTTGGCCTGACCACCTCGCTGATGTTCGATTGTTATTATGGACTGGTCTTCGGCGCCAACTATCGCTTCCCCTATTGGTACGATGAGTATGAAACCGATTTGGGCTATCCGGTCGGCGCCGCGGAAACTCTGAGCAACGGAGTAGTGATCCGCTATTTCGACAAAGGCGCTGCCGCCTGCAATCCGACCGGCGTCACTCAGACGCTCAACCCCGGCGATCTGCGCGGCGGGCCCTATTACCGGCTGAAGGCGGGGCAGGATGCGGCGGTCAACACCGGCCAGTTGGTCGATTCTCCGATCAGCCTGTACGGCATGTTGTACAACGAGGATGACCTGCGCGGCGACGGCATTTTGCTGTTCAAGGAGCCGACCACCGCGGTGAGCGACATCATTGTCGACAATTCCTATAACAACGACACCTCGCCCGGCAGCCAGCCGGTTGAAGTGTTTGGCAATTGGAAGATCTATCAATCCACCGGCTCGCTCGATCTGAGTAAAAACAACCCCTACTGGAGCATCACCGGCGCGGTCTCCGGCGACAGCGACTATTTGATCTCCGGCGGTTATCACGGCGTGGTTGCCGGCAGCGGGGCCGATTCCGCACGCTATCGGCCCACCATCGGCGTAGCCGGCTATTACGAGATCAGCGAATGGCACGGCTGGTACGGCGGCTCGGACGGTCAATATGCCGAGGCCACCAACGTGCCTTTTAAAATCGTGGTCAACGGCGCGGTCAAGTTGCGTGGACTGATCAATCAGCGTATTCAGGCCGGGCAATGGAATAGGCTGGGGTATGTCTATCTGCCGGCCGGCAGCCAATCCTATGTGCATCTTTCGAACGCGACCAACGGTCCGGTGATCGCCGATGCCATGCGATTCAAATATATGGGGGATCATGTCGAGCCGGATACGACGCCGCCCCAGGCGCCGAAGAACGTCAAGCTGAAGCAGCAGTGAGAAGAGGGATACCGGGGAAAGGGCATGGGCTTGATCATCGAACCCGCAATTGAGGAGGATTTTGCTGGTCCTGCTGGCGTTGCTGGCCTGGATGCAGTTTTATGGGATGGACCGGTTGGTCTTGTCCAGCGATGAACTGTTTCGCGCGCGCGCTTTGATCGGCGAAGACTGGAATCTGTTTGAGGTCGCGTGGCCGGCGGAGGCGGTGCGCGAGCATTTTCAGAGCTGGCCGGTTCACATGCCACCGGGTTTGGGTTTGCTGATGCGCGCAGCGGTAGTGGCCATCGGCCCCACGCACCTGGCCCTTCGGCTTTTCCCCTGGCTGTTCGGCGTAGCCGGGGTGATGATGATTTACTGGATGTACCGCTCCATCATGGGTCGCCGTTTTGCCTTTCTGCCTCTCTTGATGGCAGGCTTTGCCTCCAGCCTCATGCTCACCATCGCCAAAACCATGAAGCACTACACGGCGGACGTATTTTTCTGTGCTCTGATCTATTGGATCGCCTGGCGCATCGTGCGTGAGGGGAAGACCAGGGATTGGGTCTGGCTGGGTTTGGTATCGGCCTTGTCCTTTTGGATCAGTTTTGGCTCTGTGTTCGTCGCCGCCGCCGTCTATTTGACTTTGGCCGTGCATGTGCTGGTCCGGCGGACCGCCTGGCCTGAAAAAAAACAGGACTTGATCGGTTTTGCCGGAGCTTCGCTGGCTGCAGCCGCTTCTCTGGGCGCGTTGTTTCTGTTGATCATTCAACCGGCCTTTGGCAATGACGCGTTTATCGACCATATATCCAAATCCGGTTTGCAGCTTTTCGATTGGTCGCGGTGGCATCAGGGGGCGTATTGGGCGCGCTATCTGGCGCGTATGGTTCATCACACTCTGCGCATTCCCATGTTGTTCTTTCGCCATAATCTGGCTTTCAGCGCACTGATCAACGGATTGATCGCCTATTGGGTGGTGATCAACTTCCGCCGCCGCAACTGGCTGCTGCTTTCATTTTTCTTGACCCCCTATCTGCTGATCATCCTCGGATCGTTTGCCGGCAAGTATCCCCTTAAGGCTTATGAGCTGGTCACGTTCACGATGCCGGCCTGGGTGGTCATGGCTACGGCGGGCCTGCGGGAGCTGTATGATTGGCTAGTAGTGCGTCGACGGCTCATTGCCAATGCCTGTGTCGCAGGGGTGGTGCTGTTCACAGCCTATCTGGCTTATTTGAATTTCCATGATGTGCGCCGGCTGCATTTTGCCGGCGGACGACGGGTGGACAAGGCCATCGCTCTGCTCATGGACAACGCTCGCGATCACGACACCGCATTTATTCATTGGGGCGCCATTCTACCCTTTTATGTCTATGGGACCGATCATGCCGTCGGCTATCAGTCCGAGTATCCGATCAAGAACCGCACCGGCGGCAGGCTGCAGGTGATCTGGGGCGAAGAGCACCTGGGCAATCTGGCCGGCAATGAAGCGCAATTCCAGCGGGTCGAGTCGGTGCCGGGCCGTCTCTGGCTGGTGTTCTGTCACAAATGGCCTTCGGAGGAGATGAAGGTTTTGATCCAACGGATCGAGGCGCAGCGCCCTCTGATCCAGCGATATGATTTGCGCAAATGTCAGGTTTTATTGTTTGGGCCGCGGCCCTGAGCGTTTTATTCAAACAGACAGCGAGCATAGGATGTATAACGGCAAACGCATAACGGTCATCATTCCGGCGTTGAATGAAGAGAAGAAAATCGGCCAGGTGATCGATGGAATCCCGAAGTTCGTGGACCATGTAGTGGTCGTCGACGACGGCTCCACCGATCGAACCGGCGAGATCGCCAGGGAGAAAGGCGCGTTGGTCTTTCGTCACGCGTTCAACCGCGGCGTCGGCGCTGCGTTCAATTCCGGACGACGCCTCGCCCTGGAGCTGAACGACGACATTGCGGTGAACATCGATGCAGACGGCCAGTTCAATCCTGCGGATATCAAGACTTTGATCGAGCCCATTGTCCAGGGCGCCGCTGATTTCGTCACCGCCTCACGGTTTAAGGATGTCGCCTTCCGGCCGCAGATGAGCAAGGTCAAATACTGGGGCAATCAGGTGATGTCGAGCCTGATCAGCCGAATGACCGGACAAAAGTTCTATGATGTCTCCTGCGGTTTTCGCGCCTACTCGAGAGAGTCGCTGCTCAAATTGAACCTGTTCGGCAATTTCACCTACACCCAGGAGACGTTTCTTAATTTCGCCTTTAAAAACATCCCCATCGTCGAGCTGCCGGTGCAGGTGCGCGGCCGGCGCGAGCATGGAAAATCGCGCGTCGCCTCCAATCTGTTCCGTTACACCTATCAGACGCTTAAAATCATCATCAAAACGCTGCGCGATTACCGGCCCTTTCGTCTCTTTGCTCCGATCGCGGCTTTTTCGTTCATCGTCGCCGTGGGCCTGGGGCTGTTCCTGATCATCCACTATCTGCGCACCGGTGAATTTACCCCGCACAAATGGGCCGGTTTCGCTTCCGGATTTTTCTTTTTTCTCTCCGCCGTCAGTCTGATCCTTGGTTTTATTTTGGACATGTTCGCCCGCATGCGCCTGAACCAGGAGGAGATGCTCTACTATCTGAAGCGTTTGCCCGTGCAACCGCCAAGCCCGCCGACCACCTCTGCGGGAACGGTGAATGGCCGTGACTAGAAAACAAATCATCCGCTCCAGCTACCGTCTGCTGGGTGGGTTGATTCTGGTCTATCTGTTGACCCGCATCGATTTCCACCTGCTCTGGGATCATGTGCGTCAGGTGCGCATATGGCCGTTGCTGCTTTCCGCGCTCCTGGTGGTGCCCATGACCCTGGGCAAAGCCTATCGCTGGCGCATCTTTCTCCGGGATTACGGCATCGATCTTTCGCTATCGCAAACACTGCTGATTTATTTTAAAGGGTACAGCCTGGGGACCGTTACGCCGGGGCAGATCGGCGAACTGGTCAAGATCTATGAGGTGCAGCGTCTGCGGCCGGAGGCCAAGCGCGAACAGGTGTTCTGGACCATCCTCAACGATCGGGTATATGACCTGTCGGTGCTGTGGCTCTTTTGTCTGCCGGCGTTTTTTCTCGGCCGGATGCCGTTGC
>JAKJDB010000305.1 GCA_022706175.1 Candidatus Zhuqueibacterota bacterium
TCAAGATCGACAAGAGCGGATTGCCGACAGTCAATCTGGGCGATTCGGACAAACTGCAAGTCGGCGAATGGGTGATGGCCATCGGCAACCCGTTTTCCGATGAGTTGCAGAACACCGTGACCGCCGGCATCGTCAGCGCCAAAGGACGCTCCCTGTCCGGCCTGGGCAGCGGGTCTCGGCTCACCTATCAGGATTTCATTCAGACGGATGCGGCCATCAATCCAGGCAACAGCGGCGGCGCTTTGGTCAATCTGCGCGGCGAACTGGTGGGCATCAACACGGCGATCGTCGGACAGGCGAACGTGGGCATCGGTTTTGCCATTCCGATCAATCTGGCCAAGAACATCATGGAACAGCTCATCAGCAAAGGCAAAGTCACCCGCGGCTGGCTGGGCGTGTATGTGCAGTCGCTGGATGAGGACATGGCCAAAGCCATGGGATTGAGCCGGGTCAGCGGCGCGCTGGTGCAAAAGGTGGTCGAGGACGGACCGGCGGAAAAAGCCGGATTGGAAAAAGATGACATTATCCTCAAGATCAACAACACCGAGATCTCCGGCTCTGAGCAGTTGACCAATTTTGTCGCCGGCATGGCGCCGGGCGCCAGCATCGATATGCTGATCTGGCGCAATCAGAAGGAGCGAACTCTGACGGTCAAATTGGGCGAACGTCCCTCTGAGGGCGAAACAGAGACCGCGGTCGCCAGCGAAGACCAGGCTCAACAGTTGGGCATCACGGTCCAAGAGCTGACCGATCAACTGGCGGAGCGGCTCGGCGCTCAGAATGTGAGCGGCGTGGTGGTCAGCCGCGTCACACCCAATTCACCGGCGGACCGTAAAGGCATCGAGCGTGGCGACATCATCACCTCGGTCAACAACAAACCGGTCAAATCCGTTCGCGATTACAATGCGGCGGTGAAAGGCCTGAAAGAGGACGATGTCGTTCTCCTGCGCATCTTCCGCGACGACAACAGTTATCTGCGCGCCCTGCGCGTGCCGAAAAAGAAATAGCGCTGCAAGGCCCCGGCCTGGATGGGACATCCAGGCCGGGATTTTTATTGTGTAAAGGAAAGAGGATAGGATATGCCAACGTACGAATACCGCTGTACTCTGTGCCATCACCGGTTCGAAGCATTTCAGAAAATGAGCGACGCACCGATTTCGACATGCCCCCAATGTGCCGGCCCGGTTCAGCGGTTGATGGGAGCAGGGATGGGGCTGATTTTCAAGGGATCTGGTTTTTACATCACCGATTATAAAAAGACCAATTCTTCCACTGTATCGCCTTCGCCCGCCTCTGGCGACAACGGTCAAAACAAAGAATCCGCCGGCTCCAAAGCGGTCGAGCCCAAGCCCGCTGACAGCAAACCAGCCGGCTCTTCAGCTGATAAGACCAAGGACAATAAAAACAAGTCCGACAAAGCAGCCGCTTGAGTGCATTTTTGCCCATCTCACTGCCATTATGTCATATTTATAGGCGAAATGGCAGATGAAACTGTTTATGCAGGCAGATAAGTAAATATAATTTATCTGCCTGTTTTTTTGTTTTTTAGGATTATAATTTTCTGCAAAAATCTCCTGGCATGAGATTTGTTAGGTTAAGGAGGTCAACAGTACAGCTCAGGCTTGGCATTTCGTCCGTTTGTAAGAGTTTTTATCTGTTCGGGCAATAATCATAAAGATAGAGGGAGAGCATTATCATGGGAAAAATAATCGGCATCGATCTGGGAACTACCAATTCATGTGTTGCGGTGATGGAGGGCGGTGAGCCGGTAGTCATACCTAATTCCGAGGGCGTACGCACTACGCCGTCGGTGGTGGCGTTTACCAAGACCGGCGAGCGGCTGGTGGGTCAGGTGGCCAAACGCCAGGCTATCACCAATCCGCAGAGAACGATCTATTCCATCAAACGCTTTATGGGCCGGCGTTACGATGAAGTGCATCGGGAGCAGGAGGAGGTTCCCTACAAGATCATCCGCGGTCAGAACGATGTGGTCAAAGTCAAGACCGATGAAAAAGAATACACGCCGCAAGAGATCTCGGCGATGATTCTGCAAAAGATGCGGCAGACGGCGGAGGATTATCTGGGCCAGAAGGTGACCGATGCGGTCATTACGGTTCCGGCGTATTTCAACGACAGCCAGCGCCAGGCCACCAAAGAGGCCGGCGAGATCGCCGGATTGAATGTGCGCCGCATCATCAACGAACCGACCGCCGCTTCTCTGGCCTATGGATTGGACAAAAAGAAGAATGAAAAAATCGCGGTGTTCGATCTGGGCGGTGGAACCTTTGACATCTCGGTCCTGGAGATCGGCGACGGCGTGTTTGAGGTCAAGTCCACCAACGGCGACACCCACCTCGGTGGTGATGATTTCGACCAGCGCATCATCGACTGGATGGTGGATGAGTTCGTCAAGCTGGAAGGGGTGGATCTGTCCAAGGATCCCATGGCGGTGCAGCGCCTGAAAGAGGCGGCGGAAAAAGCCAAATGCGAGCTGTCCACCACCGCACAGACCGAGATCAATCTGCCGTTCATCACGGCTACGGATTCCGGTCCCAAGCACCTGAGCATGACGCTGACCCGCGCCAAGTTCGAACAATTGTGCGACGCGCTGTTTCAGCGCACGGTCGAGCCCTGCCGCATCGCGCTCAAGGATGCCGGCCTTACGGCTCAGCAGATCGATGAGGTGGTGCTGGTGGGCGGTTCCACGCGCATGCCCAAGGTACAGCAGATCGTCCGCGATCTGTTCGGCAAAGAGCCGCACCGCGGCGTCAATCCCGACGAGGTGGTGGCTATCGGCGCCGCGATTCAGGGCGGCGTGCTCGGCGGCGACGTGAAAGACGTGCTGTTGCTGGACGTCACTCCGCTTTCGCTGGGCATCGAGACGCTGGGCGGCGTGGCGACCAAGATCATCGAGAAGAACACCACCATTCCGACGCGCAAATCCGAGGTGTTCTCCACAGCCTCCGACAGCCAGACCTCGGTGGAGATTCATGTGCTTCAGGGCGAGCGCGAGATGGCGGTGGACAACCGCACCCTGGGCCGTTTCCATCTTGACGGTATTCCACCTGCGCCGCGCGGCGTGCCGCAGATCGAGGTGACCTTTGACATTGATGCCAACGGCATTCTCAATGTCTCCGCCAAGGACAAGGCGACCAATAAGGAACAGTCCATCCGCATCACCGCTTCCACCGGCCTGAGCAAGGATGAGGTGGAGAAAATGGTCAATGACGCCAAGGCACATGCGGCGGAGGATAAAAAGAAACGCGAATTGATCGACACGCGCAACCAGGCGGATCAGATCATCTATCAGACGGAGAAGCAGATCAAGGATGCGGGCGACAAGATCGATTCGGAAACCAAGAACAAACTGGAAGCCGGCGTCGGCCGGCTGCGGGAAGCGGTCAAGACCGAGAACCTGCAGGAGATCAAATCCGGCATCGAAGCGCTGACCCAGCTGTTGCACCAGATGGCCAGCAAGATGTATGAAGCGGCCGGCGCTCAGACCGCCGGCGCCCAATCCGCCGCAGAGCCGGGGCCCGGCGGTTCGGATGGGCCGAAAAAACCGGACGCCGAGGAGGCGGATTTTGAAGTAGTGGACGATAAGAAATAAGGCTGATAGGTAAGATGCCGGGCTTGAAAAAAGCCCGGCATTCTAATATGGGGAGTGTAGCATTCGATGATTTCTTTTGACAAATTGACGGTTAAATCCCAAGAGGCGTTGAATCGGGCGCAACAGCTGGCCTCTGAGCGCGGACAGCAGCAGATCGAACCGGTGCATCTGCTCTATGTCTTGCTGGAGCCGGCGGATGCCATGAGCCGCACGATTCTGAAAAAGATCGGCGAAGAGCCCGACGTGTTGAAAAACCGCGCGGCCTCGGCCATCGAGCAGCTGCCGCAGGTGAAGGGCGGCGGCCTTGGGCAGATCTATATCTCCTCGGCTGCCAACGCGGTGCTGGAGGCTGCGGTGAAGGAGGCGGGCCGGCTCAAGGACGATTATATCAGCGTTGAACACATTTTGCTCGGCTTGTGCGAAGATCAGACCATCGCCGGCCAGACGCTGCGCGAATTCGGCGTCAGCCGGGATGTGATCCTTACGGTGCTCAAAGAGCTGCGCGGCTCGCAGCGGGTGACCGACCAGGCGCCTGAGGAAAAGTATCAGGCGTTGAAGCGTTATGCCCGCGATCTCAACGAACTGGCCTCCACGGGCAAGCTGGATCCGGTGATCGGCCGCGATGATGAGATCCGCCGCGTGCTGCAGGTGCTGTCGCGCCGGACGAAAAATAATCCGGTGGTCATCGGCGAGCCCGGGGTGGGTAAAACCGCCGTGGTGGAGGGCATCGCTCAACGCATCGTCCAGGGCGATGTGCCGGAAAACCTCAAGAACAAACGGATCATGGCTCTGGACCTGGGCAGCCTCATCGCCGGCGCCAAGTTTCGCGGCGAGTTCGAGGAGCGGCTCAAGGCGGTGCTGCGGGAGATTCACGAAGGCGAAGAGCGGTTCATCCTGTTTATCGATGAACTGCATACTCTGGTGGGCGCCGGCGCCGCCGAAGGCGCCATGGACGCGTCCAACATGCTCAAACC
>JAKJDB010000306.1 GCA_022706175.1 Candidatus Zhuqueibacterota bacterium
TTGCATCATGATTTCGTCGATGACCAGTCGACGGCTTTGGTGCACGAGTGCTACCGTGAAGGATACGGGCTACGGCATCCCCACATCGTGGAACTGCTGCATCTGGACGCCGACGAACGAACGCCCTGTCTGCTGTATGAACCCGTAAAAGGCGCTGTGCCCCTGTTCCAATATGTGGTCGATCATCCGCCCGATTCCGCCACCGCCGCACAGTGGCTGCTGCAGATTTGTCAAGCCCTGCAGCACGGCTATCTCCACGGTGTGTCGCATGGCTGCCTGGGCTGGTCTTCGCTGTTTATGACCAAAGAGGGTTTCATCAAAGTGGCTTTTTTCGGCAGCAGACGGTTGTTCGCCTATGGCTGTCAAAACCGGCCGAGCCTGTTCATGCCCTATGCTTTGCTGTCCAGTCCGCAACGATTGCGTACGCCGGACAAAGTCAGCATCAGCGACGAGCTGTACACCCTTGGCGCGCTTTACTATCAGCTCCTGACCGGTGATTACCTGTGTCAATCCCGGACCCTGGCTGAACTCATTGCAGAAAAGATGGAACCATGGCAAACGCGCAAAGCCCTCGGCGAAAAAGAGACGCGGCTGCTCGACCGACTGCTGGAACCGAATCCGTCCCTGCGTTTTTCCAATTGCCGCGAGGTGATCGACGCGATCCAGCCCTCTGAGCCGGAAGAGGCCGTCAGCCCTTGGTCCGAAACAGACTCCAACCCGCTAAAGGCCTGGTTCCTTGACCGGCGAAAAAAAACGCAACAGGTGTTCAGCTCCACGCTGGTGGGCATGAAAAGGCGGACGGCGCTGACGCTGGTTCTTTTGGCCATGCTGGTCTTTGTCACGCTGATGGTGACCTGGATCTCCGAATTGGGCCATGACGAGTGGAAGGACCGAGCGCTCTATCAGGCGTTCGTCTCGGAACAGGATTCCCTGCGATCGCTGCAGATGCGAAACCAGGAGAGGGCCGAACCGGTTCCGCCGGCCGGCCAAGATTCCAGAACTTTGTCCCGCCAAACCTGGGCTGGTTCCGGCGAGGGCAGGAAAGAGAGAACTGCCGGTGCCACGACCGCAGACAGCGTCGGCGTGCAATTTGTTCCACTGACGGTTTTCGCTCAGATCGATTCAAGCCTTACGATCGCTGATGTCTATGTCAACGACAAGCTGGAAGGTCAATCGTCGCTCTCCGGACCCCTTGTCATTCAAGGGTTGTCGGCTGCACGCAGCTATACGGTGCGAGTGCAGAAACAGGGCTACGCGGTATGGCAGAAAACAGTTACGATTTTCACAGATACGGACAACGTCCTGCAGGCCCGGCTGCTGCCGTTGACCGATGCGTTGCGCCGGTACACCTTCAGCCGAACGCCTTTTGCAGACCGGATCAGCATCGACGGCAAGTTGCCCTCCATGGCGCTTCCTGTGGAAGTGGACCTGGTTCTCGGCGCTCATGAACTGCGCTACAGCGATACGGCCAGCGGATTTCAATGGACCACCTCGCTGACGCTGGATTTGAACTCTGCCAGAACCATTCACTTTCAGCCGGAACAGGTCGGCATGGGCCGGCTCGCGGTGGTGCTGTCCAACCCGGCGCGTTATGGCTATGCGTTCGTTTACCTGCCGGGACAGAGCCGCACTCAGACAACGCCCTTTCGGCAGCCCCTGGCTGTGGGCCGTTACGCTCTGCGCATTTTTCGCGACGGTTTTCATACCGTCCCGTCTGATACCACCATCTTTATCAAGCCTAATGAAGACTTGAATATTGTAGTACAAATGAGTCCGATGTGATGTCGCTTAAAACCGCGAAAACAGGTTTGTTGCTTTTATTCTGCTGGGCCGGGTTGCTATTCAGCCAGATCGATTTACGCGTTGTCTCTGTCACGCCTGAACCGAACTCGATCAAGGCGGATCCCGGCAGCATGGTCCGCGCTGTTTTCAGCGCTCCGCTGGACAGCACGGCGGCTGAGCCGGGCGCTCTGGCGGTGTACAGCCGGCAGACCGGCCGGGTTCCCGGCCAGGTGAGCTATGATTCGCTCCAGCAGGCGCTGCTGTTCGCTCCGCAATCCGGTTTTCTGCCCGGCGATCAGATCACGGTGGTGTTGACCAATCGCCTCACCGGTCTCCATGGTGAGCGTCTGCGCAACGGCTATTCCTGGCAATTCATGGCGCGTGCGGCCACAGGCGCTTTCAATTTTCAGGCCCTTCATCTGATCACCGGAATGGAAAACTCGAGTTTGGTCGCGTGTGATTTTAATGCCGACGGCATCACAGAGGTCGCAGTGGCTGGTGTTCAGGGAGGAAAGAACCTGATCAAGTTCGCGCGTATCGCCGGCCGCCGGTTCGAGTCTTTTGCCGAAGTGGAGATCCCTTCGGCTGTGCGCCCACTCTATGCGGCGGATCTGGACGGCAACCATGTGCCGGATGTGATCGCGCTGCATCGCAAATCCTATTCTTTCTCCGTCTGTCCGCTGGATTCTGCCGGAAGTCTCAGTACGGTGAAGACCTATGTTTTGCCCTCGCCGTTGATCGAGCCGCGTTCGGCGGCCATCAGCGATCTGAACGGCGATGGCTTTCTCGATGTCGTGATCTATGGCCGCATCACCTCCAATATGAGTCTGTTCTCGCTCCTGGTCTACTTGAACGATGGCCGGGGCGGCCTGGGCGACCGGGATGCTCCTTCCTACAGTTTTTATCGCGTGCTCAAGGGAGAGTATGCGCTGGCGGCGGACCTGAATAAAGATGGATGGATGGACCTCAGCGTCACGCGGTCCTCCTCCGGCCTGTCCTTCGGCTATTTTTTGCATCCGGGCAATCTCCTCGATTTTCCCAACTCGCCGACCATGATATCCGGCGTCAGCGGCGATCTGGAACACGCGCTGGCGGCGGATGTGAACAGCGATGGACAGCTGGATCTGATTTCTTCTGATATCAATACCAGTCAAATCAGCGTCTGCCTGGGCAAATGGTCCGACACCGGGCAGCTGACCTTCGCCAGGCCGACGTTTTTTCCCGCCACGCCCGCCACCAATTGGATTGAATGCGGCGATGTGGACGCTGACGGAGATTTGGACCTGGCCACGTTGGGCAGCAAACAAAACACCTTTATGCTTCTCAACAATGACGCTGGGGTGTTCTCGGTGCAGAACACTTTTACGCCGACGAGCAAACCCCGGCAGTTCACCGCAGCCGATTACAATCAAGACGGTTCGGTGGATTTTCTGGTGTTGAATCAGATCGATACCTTGACCATTCTGCAGAACAAGAATGCCCCCAACCGGCCTCCCCTGGCGCCGAGCCTGCTGGCCCCGGCCAACGAGGTGCATCAATCCTCTGCAGCCGTGCGCTGCGTCTGGCGCGCGCCTGTCGATGCAGACGGCGATTCCCTGCATTTCCGCGTCGAGGTGACGCGGAATCAGCTGACTCCGGTTGTGTATGACTCACGGATCAATCCCGAACTGTTTTCGCCGCGGCCGCCTGTGGCCTCAGGCGCCGATTCGGTCGCGTTGTCGTTGAACCTTGCCACAGAGGGCGTCTATCGCTGGAATGTACAGGCGCGCGACCACGCCGATGGGGGCCAGGTCTCTGAAACGCGCACGCTGATCATCGATCGCACGGCGCCGGTCCTGAACCGCATCGACCTGCTCGATGCCGTCGTGCAGAACTGGATCAACCCCTTGGATATCGGCGCAGAGACTTCGGTCCGACTGACCTATACGGAGCTGTATCCCGACTCGGCCGTGCTGGCGTTGACCGAGATCGGCCAGCCGCAGATCAAAACCTCTCTCGCCGGCGGCAGCCTGCAGAGCCTGGTTTTCAAGTTGCCGATCGATTTTCTTGCAGACGGCGCTCATTCCCTGACCGCTCGCCTGGTCGACAAAAGCGGTCTGCGCAGTACGCTGAACAGTGAGTTGCGGATCGATCAGACGCCTCCACATGGGACCATCATCACCACCGCCCAGGATACGGTAGCTTCAGTCGCCATTCCTGTCTCTATTGTGCCCGGAACCGATGGCGCCGGCAGCGGCCTGTCCGGCGTTTATCGCATTCAGGTCAGCGTCGACGGAGGGCCGTGGCAGGTGTGGGTGAACCGGACGACGGCCCGCGATACGATTTTCTACGGCGCCCATTTGAAAGAGTATGCCTTTGAAGCGGCCGCCTTTGATCGGGTTGGGAATTTCGAAGGATTTCAGAATAGAGCAGAGACCCACGCTTATGTGGACACCACCTCTGACGATCAACTGGCTCCAGGTAAACCGACCGGCGTGCTGGCCAACGGCGCCAACCCCAGTCCATGGACCCGGCAGGAAACCTTCTCCATCTCCTGGCAGCTGCCGTATGATGAGAGCGGGATTAAAACGGTGTACTATAAATTAGGATCCGCGCCTCAATCCAATCAGGATTACAGCGGCTTTCTGGCGCCCCAACCGCCGATGCAGATCCTGCTGGCGACCGAAGGCAGCCTGCCGCTCTACCTCTGGCTGATGGACGGCCGCAATAACGTGGACTACCGAAATGCCGCCGGCGTGCTGTTGCGCCGGGACACGGTTTCGCCGCTGCTGCATCAAGCGGTTTTTAGCGACG
>JAKJDB010000307.1 GCA_022706175.1 Candidatus Zhuqueibacterota bacterium
CACACGCCGATGTTATGCCATTCGGCTCCCCATTCGTCGATCCCCTGCGGCGGCCGTTTGTCCGGCGAAGGGGTCATATCCACCCAGCAAAAGTCGCTGCCATAGGGCTCGGGAAAATCGACCGGCAGGCGGCCATGGTTTTTAAATAAAATAGTGTCGATCACACGTTGGCGTGGAGTCATGGATGATCCTTTGTATGTGTTTGCCGGCCCGCGGGTCTTGGAAGGAGGCATGCTAACGGGTGCTGAAGTATAAAAATAAATCTTTAAATATTCAATGTCTTTTAATATATTGCCACGCATAGTACGTCAAGCCTGGTTGACCGTTGTCTGGGTTTAGCGGCGCGAGGCAGGCACATTGGTGGTGATGATGCAGAGAAAAGAGATGAGGATGGTTCTGCCGAACGGTTCAGCGGGTTTTCCCTTCTACACAGGTCTTCTCCTGATGTCCGCCCTGCTCCTCGCAAGAGCAGATAACGGCTTCAGTCAGCAGCCTTCTTTTGGCGCAGCGGTGGATCAGGGGATTATCGAAGCCAAACAGATCAACGAGGCCTCTGGCCTGGCGGCGTCACGCTTGTTTCCCGGTGTGCTTTATACGCACAACGATTCCGGCGACCGCGGCCGCGTTTTTGCCATCAATGATCAGGGCGCGCTGCTGGCCACTATTGTGCTCAACGGGGTGACCATCCGTGATTGCGAGGACATCGCCGCGGGCATCGGGCCCAAAGAACGCACGGCCTATCTCTATCTGGCGGATATCGGCGATAACAACGCCGAACATACAGTCAGCCGGATTCATCGTTTTCCGGAACCCGAGCTCCAGCTTTCGGATCGTGGCCGGGTTATTGTTCTCGACACGGTGGAGACCATCGCCTTCACTTATCCGGATGGGCCGCGTGACGCAGAGACCCTGTTGGCCGACCCGGTGACCGGCGATCTGTTCATCGTCAGCAAGCGTGAAGAATCGTGCCGACTGTATCGCCTGCCGTTTCCGCAGAAGAGCGGTACGGTGCTGACCGCCGAGGCCGCCGGCGTCCTGCCGCTTACCATGGCGGTAGGGGGCGATATCTCCGCCGACGGCGGCGAGATTCTGATTAAAAACTATATGACGGTTTTTTATTGGCACAGGGATATGCAGCAGCCGGTAGCGCAGGCATTGACCGCTCTGCCGGCGGTCATTCCTTACGCGCTGGAACCTCAGGGCGAGGCCATCGCCTGGAGGGAGGATGGGGCCGGTTTTTACACGTTGAGTGAAGAGGCCTTTAATATAGAGGCGCACCTGTACTATTATCCCCGTCTTCCCTCGCTTTACTCCAGCTCGCCGGCAAGCCAGGCTGTCGAGCTGACGCTGGGGCCAAACGAACCCAACCCCTTTGATCAGGCCACCACTGTTTCCTTCACGGTGCCGGAAACCATGGAGGTGGAGTTGAGCGTTTACAACGAACAGGGACAGCGGGTGGCGCTGTTGTTTCAGCAGACCGCTGTCCCTGGTCTCTATCGTGTGATCTGGCAGGCCGGCGCTTACAGCCCCGGCCGGTACCAGTGCCGTCTGCAGACTCCGCTGAGGACGCTGACCCATTCCATGACTCTCGCGCGCGAACGCTGAGCGGGTCGGCTATTTTTTAACCGGCGACGCCGCTGGAATCGATTCATTCATCGTGCTGAACACCTTGGCCACAGCGGCAACGGTGCCGGCCACGTCCGCCAGATTGCTTGGAATGATCATGGTGTTGTTGATGTGGGCAAGTTTGCCGAACTCGTTCAGGTACTGTTCGGCGATGCGCAGGTTGACCGCCCATTGACCGCCCGGCTCCTGAATGGCGGCGGCGATTTCACGAATCCCCTTGGCTGTGGCCATGGCCACGCGTTCGATCTCCTGGCCGCGGCCTTCCGCCTCGTTGATGCGTTTCATCTTTTCGCCTTCGGATTTGGCGATGGCTTCCGCTTTATCGCCCTCCGCGCGGTTGATCTTGGCCTGTTTGTCTCCTTCTGATTCTGCGATCAACGCCCGCTTCTCCCGTTCCGCGCGCATCTGCTTTTCCATGGCGTCCTTGATGGAGGGCGGCGGCACGATGTTTTTGATCTCGTAACGCGTCACCTTGAGCCCCCAGGGAATGGACGCTTTATCCACCGCGGTGACGATCTCTGCGTTGATCTTGTCGCGTTCTTCAAAGGTCCTGTCCAGATCGATCTTGCCGATCTCGCTTCGCATGGTGGTCTGTGCCAGCTGAATCGAAGCAAAGGCATAGTTGTTGATGCCATAGGAGGCTTTGACCGGATCAATGATTTGAAAATAGAGAATTCCGTCCACCTCCACCTGAATATTGTCCTTGGTGATGCAGCTTTGCGACGGCACGTCGATGGCGTTCTCCTTGAGCGAATGCTTGTAGGCGATGCGGTCGATGAAGGGGATCAGAATATGAAAACCCGCCTCCAGTGTGGCGTGGTACTTGCCGAGCCGTTCGATGATGTAAACGGTCTTTTGCGGCACCACCCGTGCGGTTTTCATCAGAATGATCAGGGCGAGGAATATCAACCCCAGCAGGATGACTGTTTCAATAGGCATGGATTCTCCCTTTCAATGAATGAATGGCTTACAGCGCTTTGACGCGCAGGGTCAGGTTGTTGCGTTCGAGGATCTCCACCAACCGGCCGCGCTCGATCACCTCATCCGCGACCGCCTCCCACAGCGTGCCGTGCAATTCCACCTTGCCGCCGATCTGATCCGGACGTATGTCCTGCATGACTACGGCTTTTTCTCCGGCGATCTCATCCACCGCTTGCCCCTGTCCAGCCACCTTGCCTTCGAATATCGTTTTGCTCTTTTTGCGGAACAGGATCAAGGTGGCGATGGAGATGATCAAAAAGACCAGCATCTGCCCGTTGAAGGACGGCAACAGGCCGGCGAACACCAGCAGCATGACCATCCAGGCGCCGATGGCGAAAAAGATCACCACAAAGCCCGGCAGGGTCAATTCCGCCAGTGCCAGCACCAGGCCGATGAGGAACCAGAAGAGGGCCATCATCTTGCCGACGAACATAGAGCCTCCTTTTGTGTTGTGAAAGCGTGAAGAATCCCGCTGTCCATCCAGGCTGGAACGGCTCCAGCTGGAAGGCGTATATCCGCTCCTGCGCTCGATGGGCTATGCACCGGGAGCCGAAGCCATCGCAATCGCTCGTGCCGGAGGGGGGCTCCGCCCAGCGCTGCTTCGCAGGCGCTTCTGTCGGCCAGGACTTCCCCCGGCCGATCTATGGTACGAGGAAACCCCACCCCGGTTACAAAAATCGGAAACCGGCGCCGGGCGATTTCATCGTTTTTCGTTCTGCGAAAAAAAACTATTTATCTTGACTGAAAAATTATTTAAATTATAGACTGAGTACAAACGACAAATCGCGAACCTGTTACCCAGGAGATTTTATGGCTTCCATTTCTGAATTCCGGACCGGTCTGGCAATCCGTTTCAACAATGATATCTGGATCATCACGGAATTTCAACATGTCACGCCCGGCAACTGGCGGGCGATGGTGCGCACCCGGTTAAAGAACGCGCGCACCGGCCGCGTCATCGACAACACCTTTCGTATGACCGATAATATCGAAGAGGTGCGTCTGGAGACCAAACAGATGCAGTTTCTCTATGAAGCGGACGGCAATCTCTATTTTATGGATTCGGAGACTTATGATCAAACGTTTATTCCCGCCGAGATGCTGGGCGATCAGAAGAAATTCCTCAAAGAAGGCGGCCAGTGCACCATCAACTTTCTCGAATCCGAGCCGTTGACCGCGGAACTGCCCAACTTTATGGATCTGTTGGTCGTCGAAGCGGAGCCCGGTGTGCGCGGCGATTCAGCGAGCAATGTGACCAAATTTTGCACACTGGAGACCGGCGCAAAAATTCAAGTGCCCCTGTTCATCAAAGAGGGGGATGTGCTCAAAATCGATACGCGCACGGGCAAATACCTGGAGCGCGCCTCCCGCGGATAGAAAATCCCTGCGAGCTTTTCCGGCCGGCGTTTTGCGCCGGCTTTTTTTATTCGCCGCCCTGTCGGCGGGCGTTTATCTGGACCTGAACCGGCCTCTCCAACCCGGCCTCGATCTCCAGCCCCTTGAGCGCGGAGAAGAGAAAGGGACAGGCCCGGTGGGGCAGCTGATCAGCGAGGCGGGTGAGGACGCTGTCCGCAGACCGGAACAACTCGATCATGGGATCCAGTGCAAACGGTTGACCCTGGATCGCGTTCAACAGATGCTTACATTCGGTGTCGATGTGCATGCTGATGGCGTCTTCACTGAGCTTGGTGAACTTGAGCGTGGTCTTGAAACTGTGCTGGGTGGTGATGATGTCGACGTGGGTCATGGCTCCTCCGCCGGCGCGGACGGAGGTACTCCCTCCGCGTCCTCTTTGATCATCAGAATATGGGGAATTCCGGCCTCGTCAAACAAATCGCCGATGGCCTGAAAGCCGTGGCATCCATAAAAATGGGCCAGATGCGCCTGGGCGTGCATTTTGAATTTTTTAAATCCGCGCTGTCTGGCCACGTCCAGCATAAAGTCCACCAGCCGATGCCCCAAG
>JAKJDB010000308.1 GCA_022706175.1 Candidatus Zhuqueibacterota bacterium
TCTCGGTAAGCCGCTGAAAGCCGTCCGAGCCTTCTGCACGATAGACATAGAAACCGAGGTTTTCCGTTTCCGATTGCGTGGTCCATTCCAGCGTAACGGCGCCCGAGGATTGCTTGGCGGTGAAGGCGCTCAATTCCACCGGAACCAGCAGCGCGATCTGATAGTCCTCCACCTCACCGTCTTCAGCAGGCCCTGAGGCCGTGAGACCGCCGGCGGAGTTGAAGCGAAAGCGGCTGCACACATCGGCCACCTGCGCGTCACGGGGAATGGAAAACGACAGAGCGTTGTCTCCCGGGCTCAAGGGCTGGTCGACAAAGATCTGTTCGTCGTCGTCCCAGGCGCCGTTGTGGTTGAAATCAATCCAGGCGTTCAATTTTCCCGCGCCGGAGGCGTTGGCGGTGATCAGGCCGGTTCCGCCTTTTTGCAAAGAAGCGGCGGTGAAGGAAATGCCGTCCTCATCGTTGCTGCTCTGGTTGTCGTCCCCGCGGGCGTCGGCGCTGGGTTGACCGTCCTGCTCCGCATCGATGACGTGGCCTAATTTCAGATCGCCGATGCGATGCCGGGCGCCGTCATGGCTGAGCAAAGTGGGGAACGTCGGGTCCGGCGCATCGCCGAAATCATATTCCGCAGGCAGAATGGTGATCGCATAGTCTTCCACTTCGCCGTCGCCGGCCAGGCCGGCGTAGGAGAGTTGTTGATCTGTGCTGAAACGAAAGCGCAGGAACGTTGTCCCGGTCGCCGCGTCGGCCGGCAGAGCTGCAATCAAACTGTTCGATCCGGCGGTCAGCGCCTGGCCGGTGAAGAGCTGTTCGCCGGCGTCCGCCCAACTGCTGTTGTGATTGAGATCCGCCCAGCCGTTGAGATAACCGTCTCTGGAGGCGGTTACGAGGAGGGACAGCGTGCCGCCCTGGGTCAAATGGCCGGCATTGAGAAACTGCACGCCGTCCTCATCGTCGTCTGCGGTCAGGTCGTCGCCGCCGGCCTCAGCGTTCGGTTGACCGTCTGTTTCCGCATCGATCAGAGCGCCGAGGCGGCAATCCTCTGCGATGATGTGACGTGCTCCGTCCTGGCTGAGCAGGGTGGGAAACAGGGGATCCGGCGCATCGCCGAAATCAAAGGACAGACAGGCGGTCTGTATTTCCACACGATAGTTGATATGGCTGTTCGGCCCGACGTTAAAACGAATTTCAATCCGCTCGCACGCGGGTTGCGGCGTGATCTTGAAAAAGGAGAGCTCAAAACCATGTTGAAAATCGAACTCGGGCGCAAACGCGCCCTCTGCTTTCATAAAGCCGGCGCCGTCCGCCGGATCTGGAAACGGCAGCTCCGGATGGCTCGGGCAATCCCCATCGCTGTTCATCCATTTGATCAGATGATCGTAGGATCCGGTTACAAATTCACCGGTGCCTTGCACGAGAGACCATTCCACCTGTACCCAGACATATTTCGAATAGTTCTCCCGATAAGTGTTGGCGACATCGATCTTGGCGATGATAAACTGCGCTTGGGGACCGGTGTTGGAGGCGGTCCCGGTGGCGATGGTCTGAGTCCAGAAGGGCAGATTTTTCGGATTGTCCCACCAGATCGGAGTGTTGGCTGCGCGCACCAGTGTGGCCAGCACAAGGATAAATAACAGGCCCCAACCACTTTGTAGCAAAATTTTCTTAAGCGCCATGATCCAATCCTCCCTATTTTTGACTACACCTGCAAGCGTTTCTGTCGCTTCTTTATTCCAACTCTGGAAAAGCCCTTTTGCGCAGGCTTGGCATAACCCATGTATTTTCAAAGCCGATCGCCGGCGTCGCCTTTTTCTCGAACGCAAAAAAGCAAACTGCGTACCAAGATTGCGGGTTTTGTCCTTTTGTGCCGGGCACAGAACACACCAGCGCCTGATGTCGCTGTGCAGGGAGCCATGATGAAACGGAATGGGATATAGATCTGATGGTCAGTGAGAGGGATGAGAGAGCAGAAAAGAAAAACGGGCGGATTTGCGAATCAGGTTTTCAATGGGCAAAAGGCAGTGGTTCGAGGATTTAATACTTTCAGTCATTCCACGCTGAAACGAAAAACGTGCAGCTCTAATGAGGGCTCAGCGTTTTATTTCAGTGGCGCCTCTGCGGCCTTTCCAGCGAAACAAACCCAACGAGCCCATTACGCCTACGACAACCACATAGGGGATTTGCAGCAGGAACCATAACGGAAAACAGCGCAACAGGTCGCAACGCTGAAAGTAGCGGCAGCCGCTGCGGGCGATGCCGTATTCGAACCAGCCTTTGGCGGCGAGGCAGATCAACAACGAGGGACTGTTGAGCGCGCCGGAAAGATAAAGGATCACTCCGGTCAGCAGCGCAAGGTTGCAGGAAAAAGTGAGGAGCAGATAGGCGAAGAAAAGAGGATTGAGATGCAGCTGATAGCCGCCGTTGGAAGCCCAACGATTGCGTTGATTGATGAAATCCGCCCAGGTGGGCTGCGGGGCAGAGACCACATAGCTGTCCGGATCAGAGGCGAACAGGATGGAACAGTCTGTATGTTTGCGGATCATCTGCATCAGCAGTACATCGTCGCCTGATACGCGCCGGCTGATGGTGCGATAGCCGTTCACGCGATCGAACGCCGAGCGCCGGTAGCCCAGGTTTTGTCCGGAGGCGGCCAGCGGCACGCCCAGATGCGTGCTCGCCGCCGCCACACCCATCAGGGTGACAAAATCAAACGCCTGAAACCGTTCCACCAGCTTTTGCGCCTGCCCGGCTTGGCCGAATTGCGAAAAGCCGATGACAAAGCCGACATCCGGGTTGAAATAACGCACCATGGTCGAGATCCATTTCGCGCCCACCCGGCAATCGGCGTCGGTGGCCAGGATGATTTCTCCCCGGGACGACTCCACCGCGCATTGCAGGGCGTATTTCTTGGGACTGAATCCCGCCGGCGTTTCGTGAATGTCCAGCAGATGCACTCGGGGGCAACGCGCCGCCAGGGCAGAGACGATGTCGGCCGTTCGATCCGTCGAGCCGTCATTGGCTACGATCACTTCATACAGCTCGGCCGGATAATCCTGTTTGATCAGATCCTGAAGCAGGCTGCCGATGCTGCGTTCTTCATTGCGCGCGGCGACGATCACTGAAACCGGACAGCGCCGGCCGTTGGTCGGCTGCTGCGGGCGACGGAGCGCCAAGATAAAGATAAAAATGATAGCACCGTAGAGCACGGTGAGCAGACCGATGATGTACGGCAAGGCATTCATGCGGCGGAGTCGCTCTCCTTCCACGAGACCCGGCAAAACGGGCCCAAAGCGCCGAACAGCACCACATAAAAAACGTGCGCTACGGCAGCGATGGGCCACACTGTAAAACAGGCAAGGCGTTTCATTTTACCGGCAAAGGCGAGCAGCAGCGGCAGCTCCGAAACCGCCTTGATCGCCCAAAGGATCATGCCCTGACGGCGATAAGACGTGAACAGCGAGGCCAGGAGCAAAAAATTAAACATCCAGGCGCTGAACAGTACGCCGGTCATGACCGGCCCGTAATGAAAGCCCTTGGACGCATGGCGCAACCGTTGCCGAATAAAATGTCTGGCACTTGGCGGAAGATACGTAGGCACTGCCAGTTCCGGCGCCAGCGTGTAGCGGACGCGCAGGTTCTGTTTCAGGACAAGTTTTAAGAACAGATCGTCGTCGCCTGAGATAAAACCGGCGATATCCCGGAATCCTCCCACCTGCTCGTACACCGTTTTTCGATACGCCAGGTTTCGGCCTGTGCAGGTCGCCGGCCGGCCCCAGCCGCTGCACCCGGCTGCCAGCGCTGCCAGGGACAACGCTTCCAGAGCGATCAGGCGCGATCCCAGGTTGTTCAAGGCCGGCAGCTCATAGGGCGAATAACCGATCACCATGGCGATCTCGGGTGTGAACCGGCTTGCCATGCCTTGCAGCCAATGGGGCGACGGCCGGCAGTCCGCATCGGTGAACAGCAGCAGTTCTCCGCGGGCCGCTGCGATGGCCTGAGCCAGGGCGTTCTTTTTGGCCGAGATCACTCTGTCCCGGCCCTGAACCGGAATCACCCTCACGGCCGCGGATCCTGGATTACGGCTGAAAGCGGACGCCCGTTCCGCCGTCGCATCGGTCGAACCGTCATCGCTGAGAAGGACTTCGTATCGGTCTTGAGGATAGGTCTGTTCCGACAGAGCCTGCAGCAGAGGAGTCACGTGGCGCTCTTCGTTGCGGCAGGCGATGATCACCGAGACCATGGGACGTTGGCGGCTGATGCGCGGTTCGTCGCGGTACAAACCGGCAAAAATAACGAGCAGGCTCAGGCTGTAAAGGACCGTCAACAGGAGCGCTATGTAAAGGAAGGGGGCCAAGGGCGCCTTAGTAGTTGAGTAAAAGTTCGAACCGCGCCGAATGATCGAACGAGTTGATTCCCGCCTGGCGATGCACATTGCGGACATCGGCATACTGATAGTGCACGGAGACAAAAAAATCGCGATAGACTTGTTCACGGATTTTTATGCCGAATATTTTTTGCTTCTCCACGACGCCGCTGAGGAATTTTTTTTCTACGCCTTGCTCAGGGCGG
>JAKJDB010000309.1 GCA_022706175.1 Candidatus Zhuqueibacterota bacterium
CGAGCACAGCGGTGATCACGAGCCCGGCCAACAGCCAGGGACGACGTCGCCCCCACCGTGATCGGGTTCGGTCGGAAAGGAAACCGATCATCGGATCTGTGAAAAAGTCGAGGAATCGTGGGATGGCGCAGGCCGTGCTGACCAGAACCGCATTGACCGCCAGTGCATTGATATAAATGACATTGACCATTCCGTTCAGTCCATAGGTGATCGTGGCATCGGCGAAACCTCCCAGGCCCCATAAAAACCGCTTGCGGCGGGGCACCTGGTCTGTTGGCTGAGAAGGGGATGGAGTGGATGGCAGGGGCATGATCTCCTTGTCCGGCTGGAACTAGAACCTGAATGGATAACGGCCGTATTTTTGAAAGGCTTCGCACATGGTTTTCGTATTGATTTCCGGAATCTCGATCGCCTCCGGTTGAGGATAGGTCTTGGCCATAAAGCCTCCAGCGCGGCTGCCAAAGGTTTTCATCAGATGCTTGGCTGTGTCCTCGATCTGCTCGGCCGTTCCGTTCGGAAGCGTTGTCTGGATATCCACCGGGCAGAAAAAACAAATACGCCCGGCATAGCGCCGGCCGAGTTCGTCAATGCCCATATTATCCTGCTGATCGATCTGCAGCACATCGACGCCAATGGTGATGAAATCCTCGATCACCTCGAGGATGCCTCCGCAGGTGTGGGAAAAAAAATGCAGGTTGCGCGAGTGGCATTTTTGCACGATGGCGGCCATGCGCGGTTTGAACACCTGCCGCCAGAGCGCCGGCGAAATAATCAACTGATTCTGCAGTCCCAGATCCTCGATGGCGATCATGCCGTCCGCACCCCGGTCGGCGAAACAATCCACCACCGCCAGACAGCTCTCCGTCAATTGGTCGGCCACGCGTTCCACGGTTGCTCGTTCCGTCAGCAGGGAGATCATCAGGTTTTCAAAACCAAAGAGATCCAGCATGTGCTGAAAAAGGAAATGCGGGAACATGGCGAGAATATACTGATCCGGATGCTCGTGCACGATCTTTTCCATTTCAGCAAAGCGAGCGGGATGACACACATCGGGCAGATGGTAGGTCTCGACCCTGGTCAGGTCGGCGAGGGGGTGTTCTTGCGCCTCGCCAAAGGTTTTGCCGAAGCGTTGATAGACAATGCCGTACTCGTTTTCGTAGCGCAGCTCGGTCATGGCCGGGGAGGGAAGAGGCTCCGGCGGCTTGGAAAAAACCCATTCGAAATCATCGCCGTATTTGACCTCGATCGCCGGCGTGCGATTGCTGTCAAAATTACAAGGCACCCGTTCCGGAGAGCGGAATTCAATCGCTCGCTTGACCAATTCCTTATTGGTGTTCATGGAGATGTAATCCGAGAGAGCGCGCCTGGGTTCTTTTCCTTCCGAGCTGCAATGTCCTGCGGGAGATTCCAATCTGTCGACATGCTTTCAACTTAGGCAATAAGGGTCTGAAAGTCAAGCCGATTTTAAGCAAGAAGTGACTCTTTTTCTTTATAGGATATCCGAAAAATCACCTAGTACGCAGAGAATGGCAGATAGATTTAGTGTAGATAGTGCATTATTTCGTTCCCAGGAGACACCGGTTGCATGAGGATTTGCCCAGTCAACGTCGGGATTATCGTCGTGTTTACTGGATCACCAGAAGCTGAAGGATACGGAAAAGCACAATGGACTCATAGATATCGACGGCGCTCCCCTGGTCATGTCAACCAGATGTTGGCAAATTCAGAGGGATGAATCGAGCGATAAAATTATCTAAAATTATTTACTTTTCGAGTAAGTATTCAACCACGAGTCACGAGAACACGAAGAATTTGGAATTTGACGAATTATCAAATAGAGTCATAGGCTGTGCAATTGAGGTTCATCGGAATTTGGGGCCTGGCCTATTAGAATCCGCATATGAGCAATGTCTCGCAAGAGAATTCTCCTTGGCTGATGTTAATTTTGAGATCCAAAAATCCATACCCATATCATATAAAGGCATTCAATTGGATTGCGGATACCGGCTGGATTTGTTTGTTGAGAACAGGCTCATTCTTGAGATAAAATCAGTAGATAAATTATTGCCAATTCATGAAGCACAAATTTTGACCTATATGAAATTGGCCAAGGTGTCAGTCGGCTTGTTGATAAACTTCAATGTCGAGCTTTTAAAGGAAGGGATCAGAAGATTCGTTTTGTAAAATCTTCGTGAACTTCGTGCTCTTCGTGGTTTTAACAGCTTGCCAACCCAAGCGTTAACCAGATGCAGCCCCCTCTCCATTCCCAACCGCTGCTGCACTGGTTACGCTTTTTGATATAGCACGTGTAGTCCCCCCTCTTCAGAGTGAGGACAGGTGAGTGTGTTCTTTGCTGCTGCGACGATCATTTTTATTCAAATTTTAAATTGAACAACAATGATGAGTGGGGATAAAAAACTGCCAACCGATCGGAGGTCGCTTTGGTCTCACGAAGAAATTTTTTCAAATCATCCGCCCTGGCGATGGCCTCGGGCGCCCTGCTCCCCTCTGAAAAGGCAGAAGCCAAAGCCAGGCTGGACGCCAAAACGCCACTGAAACTGGGACTGGTCACCTACAACCTGGCCAAAGAGTGGGACATCGACACGCTGATCAAAAACTGCACAGAGACCAAATTTGACGCCGTGGAGCTGCGCACCACCCACGCGCACGGCGTGGAGCCCGGATTGACCGCAGAGCAGCGCCGTGAAGTGCGGAAAAAATTCGCCGACTCGCCGGTCAAACTGGCCAGCCTGGGCTCGGTGTGCGAGTTCGATTCGCCGGATCCGCAGGTCCTGCAACAGAACATCGAGACCTGCAGAATGTTTGTGCAGCTGGCCGCGGACGTCCGCGCCGAAGGGGTCAAGGTGCGGCCCAACCGCCTGCACCTGGATAAAGGCATTCCGGAGGAGACCACCCTCAAACAGATCGGCGAGTCCCTGGCCCTGGTGGGCTCTTTTGCCAAAGAATATGGCGTGGAGATTCGAGTGGAGGTGCATGGTTCCGACACCAGCCGCGTGCCGCGGATGAAAAAGATTCTTGATTACGCCGGCCACGGCAATGTGTTCGCCTGCTGGAACTGCAACCAGTCGGACCTGGAGGACGGCGGTCTCGAGGCCAACTATAAACGACTGGAGAAAAAGATCCGTTTCGTGCATATGCGCGATCTTTATTTGGAAGAGTACCCCTGGCGTACGCTGCTGCGGCTGCTGCGCAAATCCGGCTACACCGGCTATTGCTGCGCCGAGCTGGGCAGCGCTAGCAGCGATCCCCTGCGGGTGATGCGCTATTACCGCGCGCTGTTTCTGGCGTATCAGGATATTCTGTAATCGGCCGGCAATGGTGAAAAGGGAAAGTGATTTGTAACGGATGAACAACCGATCTGGGTTCTAGTTCGTAAAGCGTAGTAAAGTCCGATGGCAATCAAGCCTTCGGACTTTTTTTTAGGGGGACACCAACCTCACTATCTGTGCGTCATCCTGCAGAGTGCCGCCAGCGACGAAAAACCGGATGGCGCTTTATAGCTCTTTAATCCGCAAATTTTTAAACTCGATGGCGTATCCTTCGGCCTCCAACCCCACGTATCCGCGCAGAACGTTGACGTGCTCCCACCGGCTGGTGGCGACCCCGTTCACCATCAAGCTCAGAGAGCTGTCGATGCAGGTGATCTCGTAGTAGTTCCACTCGCCGGCCGGCTTGACCGGATTAACGCCGGACAGCTGATCGCGGGTGTCGACGCGTTTGATTTCACCGTTGACCAGCGAATTGCCGAATAAAAATCCGCCGCTCGAACTGCCGCATTGCGCCTGGTGCCAGATGTTAAACTCGGCCGAATTACGGACAAAAACGCCGCTGTTGTATTTGGCCGGCTCGTCGATTTTTTCGAACCGCCATTCGACATGAAAAATGAAATTACCGAACTCTTTTTTGTCATATCGAAGCCAGTCGCGGCCGCCCTGGCCGCTGCACCGCAGGATGCCCGTTTTCGTGTCCACCGACCACTGCGGCGATGGCGATAACGGACCGTCAACCGGTACATCGACAACGGTCCAGCCCTGCAAATTAGGCCCCGGCGTGATATCCATCCATCCTTGTGGAAGGGGAGAGCACGCGCAAAAGAGCAATAGCGATAGAACGGTTTTTTTCATGCAATAACCTCCGACCCCTGAATGTCGCCGCGTTTTAGCCCTGACCCCGGATGTCGCTGTGGTCTTTACAGCGACTCCGGGTGTCATTCTTGAACGCTTTGCGGCGACTCCGGGTGTCGTCTTTGATCTTTAGCTCCGACCCCGAATGTCGCCGCGCACTTTGCGGCGACTCCGGGTGTCATCTTTGAATGTTTTGCAGCGATTCCGGGTGTCGTCTTTGAACTTTAGCTCCGACCCCGAATGTCGCCGCGCACTTTGCGGCGACTCCGGGTGTCATCTTTGAATGTTTTGCAGCGATTCCGGGTGTCGTCTTTGAACTTTAGCTCCGACCCCGAATGTCGCCGCGCACTTTGCGGCGACTCCGGGTGTCATCTTTGAATGTTTTGCAGCGATTCCGGGTGTCGTCTTTGAACTTTA
>JAKJDB010000310.1 GCA_022706175.1 Candidatus Zhuqueibacterota bacterium
CCGCCGTATGAATCTCATGCGTGCTTTTGCCGATGAGAAAGAGACCGCCGAGGATCAGAATCAAGTCTCTTCCCGAGATCTCTTGACTCAAGACCGTGAAAAGAGGTTGGGTCAGCCGCATCAGCCAGGTCAGGGACAGCAGCAGGCCGATGCGGGCGAACATGGCCAGAGCCAGGCCCATGATCCGGCCGTGGTTGCGCTGCGCGACCGGCAGTTTAGCCACCAGGATGGAGATGAAGATGATATTGTCAATGCCCAGAACGATCTCTAAAGAGGTCAGCGTCGCTAAAGCGATCCAGGCTTGCGGATCGTACAACCAGTTGAACATCGCTGTTTCCTTGTCTCCAAGCAATAAAATTTCATTCCATGACGGAACTCGGGCTTTTACCGGCATGCGGCTTTAAGCCGAACGACGCCTTTTGCGCGCGGCGAATTCCGGCGCCTCCTTTACGCAGGTCAACAACACCTTGAATGAACGCAGCAGCACTCTCCAGCCGGATCGTTCAAGCTCCGCTGCGCTTTTACCCACATCCGGAAAGCCCTGCTCGTCCGCCCGGACGCTTTCCCAGTTGTGAAACAGCCGACCCCATTCGCTGTTCAAGGCTTTGTTCATTTTATGCTTGGCGAACAGCGGGTACCAGAAGCTGTCGTGATAGACCACACTGGCGATGTAAGACCACGGCGCCAGCACGGTTTTCAACGTCCACTCCAACGGCTTTTTCAGCGGACCCCAATAAATGCGATGCTGCATGCGAGAAGCAAAGGTCATTTTTTTAAACGGTCCAACGAATTTCCAGTTCTCCCGCGCTGCTTCCAGATCGCCGGCGATCTCGATCTCCTGCGGGTCGCCGCAGCCCAGACCCTGTTCATGAGCCAGGCGGATGTATTTGATGGAAAGCGGGTCAAATCCCATGAGCTTGGCTGCGATTGCATCGATGGCCACCTGATCGCTGGATGCCAGGAGGATGTTTTTGACATAGGGCGTCATACAACGTGGGCCCGGTCCGTCGCCGGCAAAAGTGCCATCCATCACCGCAAACAGACCGCGATGGATGCGTTTTTGAATCATCAGCAAGTCCACCAGGGTTTCGTGGATGACCGGATGGGTCCAGTGCCGGCGTTCGTTGAGCAAACCGCCAAAAGCGTTTTTCATGGCGCCGGTGGTGGTGGTAAAGATATGCGTTTTGATGGTGGGCAGATGGATGATGTTCTCGCCGATGAACCGCTTGGGGATAAAGAATCCCTTGGGAAAAACCTGATTCAGACAGAGAAATTTGTCAACGAGGTCGCCCACCGCATCCTGCACATTGATCCATTCCTCCCCTTCGTAGAGATGAACGTTGGCCAATCCGTGGGCTTGCACCACATCGATCTGCTTGTTCTCCCGTTCGCCGAGATGGGCGTCGATCACCACCGTGCGGTTGTGGCAGCCGTGGATTCTCGCCGGCGCAAAGCCGTCTTGTTTCAACGTGCGGATCACCCCCTCCAGTTGCCAGGGGGTCGTCGAACTGCCGGGGAAGAAAAAATGCCAGGAGATGTTGATCTTTAGGGCGGTATCAGCCTGCTTATCGAGTACGGTTTGGTATCCGGCCAGGTTCATCAGTTTGTGATAATCGGCGAGCACTGTCTTGGGCGTGGTGCGCAACACGGCTACAGTGGATTTGGACATGGAGATTCCTTTTTTAGAGTGCACCCTGATTCATCGATGGCCTGCGGAGAAACGATATTCGGCAGGATTTTCATGGATGAGGGAGTAAATTTTTTCAGCTTGGATCCGGCCAATGCCCTGGACCTGCTTCAGCTCGTCGACCGATGCAGTGAAAACATTGGCCGGAGTCTGGAATCGTTCCAACAGATGTCTGCTGCGCGCATCGCCGACGCCGGGCAAACCCTGCAGGATATACAGTTGGCGACGCTGTTTGCTTTTGCCCAAGGCGGCCGGCCGTCGCAGCAGTACTTTTTTGCCGTCCGCGGTCTGTCCGGCGGCGTAAAGCATGAGCGAAACGCATTCGCGACCGTCGCGGGCACGCAATACCGGAATCCCGAATCTAAAGGCCAGGCTGACCAGGGCTCCCTGGATTGCCTCACGGCTCATTCCTTGGCTACGGAGGTCGGATCCTGTGCCCTGCAAGATCAACGCCGGTATCCCTTTTGCCGCTGCCAGGCGTCTTGCCTGAGTGAACAACCGGCCGTCCTTGATGGATGCCACGAGATCGACCAGTGTTTTACGCTCAAAGAGAAGGCGGTCGGCAACCAGATAGTCGCCCACCGGCAGTCTTTGAATGGTCAGCCGAACCTGTGGAAGCCTGAGCAGCTCGTCGACTACATCGCTCTTTTTCTCGCGATCGTCCGCTATGACGGGGATGAGGGTATCCTGCATACGGCATTCTTATCAAGGCATTTATAATCTATCATTTAATATAAAAAAAACATTCAACAATGTCAATATGCAGCCGGTCGTCAACCCGCTGCTCTCGGCAAATCGGGCAAGTGCATGCCTGCTCAAAGCGGTTTTTTCCCTTGCAGGAGAGGATAATTTTTAATAATATTAAAGTTAGTTTATTTCTCAAGCTGCTGGAATCGCCTTATTCGTTCATGACCATTGAACACACAACTGCGCAAAGGATGGTTTAATGAAAAAAAGCGTTGCCCTACTTTTACTGTTGGTCTCGCTCACCGCGGCACAGGACTCGTTCAACGGAGCAGCCGCATTTTCTTATGTGGAGGAGTTGTGCCTGCCGAAATACAAAGGCCGCAGGACCGGCACAGTGGAGGCACGTAACGCCGCGCTATGGATCAGTACCCGGTTGAAGAGCTGGGGACTGACGCCCATGGGTGACGAGAACGGCTACTTGCAGAAATTTCCCATGCTGGTCACTGAGCAGAAGAAAAAGGCCAAATTAAAGCTGCTCAACAGCTCTTATGGCTCCATCGAATACCGGGAGAACGTGGATTTCGTCCCGTATCAGAACTCGGGCTCCGCCGAGCTTTCAGCCGAGGTGGTTTTCATCGGTTACGGCATCTGTGAACCCTCCATGGGCTGGGACGATTATGCAGGCATGGATGTAAAGGGAAAGATCGTTTTGATTCAACGCGGCCTGCCGCAGGATGGCCGGGAGTGGGCGTTTGCCAACGAACGGTTTTACAAGGTGCGCACGGCGGAACAAAAAGGGGCTGCCGGCCTGTTGATGCTGGACCGGGGCGATTGGCCCATGCGCGGCGTCACCATCAGCGCAGAAGGTTATCGGCCGCATATGCCCATTTTCAACATCTCGAAAAAAGTGGCTCGCGATCTCTTCAGCGGATGTCATAAAAACATCGATCACTCTCTCCGCGACCTGGCGAAAAAACCTCAATCCTTCTCGTTTGAACGCAGAATGGCGATGACCAGTCGGTTTGATCTGGCGGCAGCACAGGAAGGCGAAAATGTCCTGGCTGTGGTCCGCGGCACAGATCCGGTCCTCGCCGACGAAGTCCTGGTTGTCGGCGCTCACATGGATCACAACGGCCTGTCTCTGGACCGTCACCTGTACGCCGGCGCGGACGATAACGCCTCAGGCGCTGCGGTGGTGATGGAGATGGCCCGTGTGATCAAGCGGAAAAAACTCAAGCGGTCGATCGTCTTTGCCTGCTTTGGCGGCGAGGAACAGGGTCTGCTCGGCTCCCGCTATTTCACCCTTCATCCCTCTGTCCCTGCTGAAAAGATCGTCGCCAACGTCAATTTGGATATGGTCGGCGCCGGCGACGGCGGGGTCAGCATCAGCGGCCGGAACTATTTTCTCGACCTGCTGGATCCTTGGGTGCGCAGCCACAACGATTCGGTGAGTAAAAAACTCAAACTCTATCGCGGCAGCGGCATGTTCGGGTCGGATCACGCCTATTTTGTCGAGCAGGGCATTCCGGCTTTTTACGTCTCCTCTACGGGAGATCATCCGTTTTATCATCAGTTTGAAGATGACCCATCGACCCTCAATGTTCAGGCGCTGCAGGTCGTCGGGGAGCGTTGCGTGGAACTGTTGACCGTGCTGGCCGATGCACCCAGCTCCCTGTTGTTCGATGGAAATCGCAGCGGCTATTTTTTTCATCTATTCGGCGATCAAATTGATTTTTCTTTTCAGCCGGTGGCCACTTTGACAAAAACCGACTCGTTGCGTGACCGCGCCATCCCTGCGGCGGTACGCTGCGTGGTTTATCCGCTGCCCGCAACGGCGGAGGAAAAGGAGCTGTTCACCGCTTACGACGATCTGGAGCGCCGAATCCTTAATGCATCGAATTTGCTTCGTTTTAAAAACAGTGCCAGTTTCGATGACGCGGCGTCCGGCGCCAAGCTGTGTGCCGCCATCGCGCTCAACGGATCGGAATCGCTGCAACACAATGCCGCTCACGCCCGCCTGCTGTGCCGCGCCGGCGTCAATTGGCTGTGTCTCCGTTCGCCGCAGGATCCTGTGTTCGCCGGCATGGGACTCAGCGGCTGGGGCCAGACGCTGCTGCAAACCTGGGGGGAGGAAAACGGAGTTGTGGAAACCAGCCTGGCCGACAGCAGCCGCATCTCT
>JAKJDB010000311.1 GCA_022706175.1 Candidatus Zhuqueibacterota bacterium
GCGCTACCGTCACTTACCGCGCGGACGCCGGCGAGGCCGATGCGGTGGCCACCATCACCGCTATGGCAGGCGGCTGCAGCAAGTCGTGCTCGGTTCAATTGCTGGCGGTTCATTTTCAACTCACTGCAACGCCTGATTCCATTATGGCAGACGGCAAATCATCCACGAAAATATACGTACAGCTCAAGGGCAAGACCGGTTACGAGGCGATTCCATCGGCCACTATCTCCCTTGCTGCAAGTTTAGGAACGATTGTCAATACGATCAGCACAGATGCAGCCGGATCCGCTCAAGCTTTGCTGACCAGTTCCACCACTGCCGGCACATGCCAGCTGCGGGCGACCTATGGCGCCTTGACCCGTACGGTGCCGGTTTATTTTCTCGGTTCAGTTGCGCACCGCTTGACTCTGTTCAGCCCTTCGGGCAACGCCTTTCCGCGCGACGGCCTCACCCGGCAGTCCATACAGGTTCGGCTATTGGACAACCGTAATAATCCGATCGCCTCGACTTTGGTCCGGTTCAGGGCAACCTACGGCGCCATTGATTCTTCAGTGGTCACAGACCAGGACGGCGCTGCGGTTGTGAACTATGTTCCTGATGCTGGGAACAGCGATGTACAGGAGACAATTCAAGCCTGGACCAGCGGTACAAAGGCAGAATACAAACCCAGTCTGCAGGGTATATTGCTAACCCTGGCTACAGGGACAGATTCCACAGCTGCAGATGGAAAGTCCACGGTGGCGGTCACCGCTTTTCTCAAGTTTACGACTTCCAACGCTGTGATCCCGAGCGCTAAAATCTCCTTTAGTGCCACGTTGGGCAGCATACCGCCCAGCGCGACCACGGATCTATTAGGACAAGCGCAGACCAGCTTCACTGCCGGCTCAGCGCCGGGAAAAGCCACTATCAGGGCTTATTATGGCGGCTTGACTCAATCAATTAATGTAAATCTTTCAAGCGATACGCCCATGACCATCGTCTTGTCCGCTTCGCCCAATTATATCTGGGTTAAAGAGACGGGTAACCTTGACCAGAGCGTGATTACGGCAACGGTACTGTCCACCAGCGGCAATCCGATGGGCAACGAGACCTCGGTGCGTTTTATCATTCGCAACGGGCCGCAGGGTGGAGAGAGGCTGGCCCCGGCTACAGCCGGGAGAGAGTGGGAATCCAATGCCATACGTACGGTGTCAGGGGCGGCCAAAGCCACGCTGCAATCCGGAACCAAATCAGGTACGGTGGAGATTCAGGCCTATCTGGCAGACCGACCTGAGATCACCTCGCGTACCACGGACGTGGTTATTCGCTCCGGGCCGCCCTACATCTGGATCGACCCGGCGAACAAAAATAAGGTAGTGCCTCATATCACCCTGGCGTCCGATCTCTTGAACCTGCGGGGATGGGACCATGTCAGCCGGTTTAACCTCAGCGTGTACGTGGGCGATAAATATAATAATCCGGTGGAAGAGGGTACAGCGGTATATCTGACCACCACCGGTGGAATTGTCACCACGGACATTCGTACCAATGCTGCGGGCGAAGGCGGGGTGGTTTTGACCACGGCCAATCCACGACCCTATTTGAAGCCGATGGATTTTACCGCCCTATCGCCGCACACTATTCCCAATCCGAATGACGCAGGTCTCATGTTGCCGATCACGGTGCCGGATTTTGAGTATTCGCAGGTTTTCAACTCGCTTGGCGATCGAAGAGAAAACGACGGCATGGCCTACGTTCTGGCCACCACGCACGGCAAAGACCAGAACGGCAACGATGCTATCGTCTATTGCACCCATGCGTTGATATTCAGTGGTCCGATTCTGCAGTTGCGGGCCACGGCCTCGACTGCTCAGATTGCGCCCGGCCAATCCGCAGGCATTATCATCGAAGTGTACGACATCAACGGCAATCCGCCGGCCTCGGGTTCATCGCTTACTGTGTCGACGAATGCCGGTGAATTGGCTGAATCAAATTTGATGCCCTCAGCCGAGCATTACGGCTACGGATCCACCAGGTATGCGACCTCGTTGCTCAATACCTTGGATCCGGCCAAAGACAAAGCCACTACGGCGGTGGTGACGGTACGGCTGGAAAGTCCGAACGGCGCCACCAGCAGCTCGGTTCAGATTCAATTGACCTTGTAGGTACATTCATGCAGGGAACTGCGGCCGGCTGCAGAATCGGTTCTGCCGGCAGGTCTGCTGCAAAAAGTAAAGTAGATCAAAGCGGGGTAGGACTATGAACAATACACAAATGATGCTTCTGCTTGGGGCGGCATTGTTGTTCTCCATGCTGACCCTGAGCAGCAACCGCGGCATTCTGTACAGCACCCAGGTGACCTATGAATCCGAACATGTGCTGACCGCCACGCAGCTGGGCGACGCCATGGTCTCAGAGATCATCTCCAAGGCGTTTGATGCCGCTACTGCTGATACCGCGATCACCAACATCAATCTGTTAACCTCCTCGGCATCGTTCGGACATAATGCGTCGGAGGTGTACCCGAATTACAACGATGTGGACGATTATCATCGCTTCACAAAAAGAGTCGATACCCCGCGTTTGGGCACGTTCGACCTCTATACTGAAATCGCATACGTCAATGAGTTGAACCCTAATCAGACGACCTATAGCAAAAGCTGGATGAAGCGAATCAAAGTGCGGATCAGCCATAACGCCATGCCAACTCCTGTCACCATCTATTATTTTGTAAGTTATTATTGAGGGGACTATGACAAACCTGGACTTGTTAGGATCCATGATCGCCGGCGGCATTTTGCTGCTTTCGATCATCACCTTTCAGCTGTACTATACGGATGTCTCCCGTACCACGGTGATCAGCGAAGTACAGCAGAGCAACAGCACCAATCTGGCGAAAATCGTCGAGCATGATTTTCTCAAACTGGGCTACCGTGTCCCTGTGGCTGATAAAATTCTCGACCTGGGGCCGGACCGTATCTCGTTTCTGGCTGATCTGAACAACGACGGAACCGTGGACAGCGTGCGCTACAGCTGCAGCGTGGACGGCGACAATAAAAAGATACTGACGCGGTACAGCAGCATCGGCCAGCACAAGACCTTTTCGGTCAAGGTGGATTCCTTTGCCCTGCGCGGTCTGGACATCCATGGCGCGGCGACTCTGTACCCGGAGAATTTATCGACTCTGCAGGTGGATCTGCTGGTGACGGAGGATACTGCAACGACGCAGGGCGTGGAAAAGGCCGGCAGCTATTGGATGCGGCGTTTTTTTCCAATGAACATGCAGCTGTAAACAGGAGAGTACATCATGGGAAGAATGCTTTTGCTGGTGACCGTTCTGATGACAGGCCTCATCGGCATGACCTCTTACAACATGTCCAACAGCAATGTTCGCATGATTAAAAATTCTTACACCGAGTACAGCCGGGTTCAAGCCAAAAACCTGGCGCAGAGCGGGGTGGACTGGGCGATCCGAAAGATCATGAACGATACAACCTGGTACGGGGAAAAAAATTTTACCGTGCCCACAGGTAAGATCAGCGTGTTGGTGACCAACACCGACAGCCGGTATCCGGACGGCCCGAATATGAATGAATACGGCAAGCGCATTCAGTCTTACGGCTATGCGAACGGCCAATATGTGCTGGTGGATGCGGTGGTGCAGATGCCTGCTGCCTCCGGTGTGCCGAACTTTTTCAAATACGCGCTGGCCTCTGAGGAGACCATGAGCCTGGGCGGCGATATCCAAGTGGTGGATGACGGCAACAGTTCCTGGAATGCGGATGTGCACACCAACCAGGACCTGGAGATCAGCGGCTCTTCGTTGGTGGAGGGGTTCGGCACCTACAACGGCATATTGGATCCTAGGCCCAACAAACCGGCCCGTTTTTTCAAGCCGAACTCTAATCCCTATAACCTGCAGGTGGCGCGGCAGGTGGATAAGATAGACATACCGGAATTTGATCCCTCCGATTATATAGCGGTCGCGGATCGGGTCACCTACGGGGATCTGTCCATCAGCGGCAGCACCACGCTCGGCAGCAAAGAGGCGCCGCTCATCTGGTATGTTTCCGGCAATCTGACCATCCACGGTGATTTCACCGGCTATGGTGTTTTCATCGTCGACGGGACGATTACGGTCTCGGGCAATACGACTTTCAACTCGTTGGATCCACTGGGCAACAATCTCGGCCTGTACTCCGGCACCAGCGTTGTTCTGGGCGGCAATACCAATTTTGTCGTGCAGGCGCAGATTCTTTCGGAAGGAGACATCACCTTTCAAGGAAATGTGGAACTGCACGGTCTGGCCACCTCCCGCGGCAGCATCTCTCTGGGCGGCGTTCCGGCGGTCTATTATCGACCGGCCACCGAGAGCCTGTGCACGCCGTTTTGGCGAGGGGAGGCAAAAAAACCGATGATCGTCTCTTATTATCAATAATGAAAATGCGGCAATAAAAAAGTGACCCTTTCCGCATTTCGCATCCGTGGCGTCAAGGTTGAGCCTGTCGGCGCCGGCTGTACTGCAGACGATGAGAATTATTGGGTATCGATGACGATATCGATGCGCCG
>JAKJDB010000312.1 GCA_022706175.1 Candidatus Zhuqueibacterota bacterium
GAACCAGCCCGGCTGGATTCATATCGATGCTCGGCGACAGTTTGATATAATCATAGCCCGCGCAGCGGAAAAAATCGATCCGGTCCTCAAGGGTCATCACCGGCCGGCCGAGAAAGTGCGCCATGATGCTTTCGTCGATGCCCAATTCCATGACCGGGATACGATCCGCCTGTTGAAGCAACAGCGTTTTTCTCAGCCGGTCAAAATCCGGCGGATAAGGGGCGAATCTGGGCATTCCATCTCCTTTCTGCTTGCGCTTTACAAAACGCTTTGCCTTCAGCCATCAAACCGGCTTTGCCGAATGCATCCCGCTAGGGCAGGGCCGGTATTTCGCGCACGGTGTTCACCAGAGTGCCGATCCCCTCGATGCCGGCTTCGATGACATCGCCGTCCGCGATCGGCAATGTGCCTTCGGGCGTGCCGGTGCAGATGATGTCGCCCGGCTCCAGGGTGATGCAGTTGGAGATATAGCTGATGAGCGTCGGGATCTTGAACACCATCTCTGCGGTATTGGCTTTTTGCCGGGTCTCGCCGTTGACCTTGAGTTCCATCTCCAGGTTGTGCGGATCAGGCACGGCGTCAGCAGGCAGCAGGCACGGGCCCATGGGACAAAAAGTGTCCAGGCCTTTGGAAAGGGTCCAGGGCCTGCCGGTTTTAATATCCTGTTTTTGCATCTCGCGGGCAGTGACGTCATTGGCGATGGTGTAACCGGCGACATAGTCCATGGCCTTATCCTCTGTCACTCGGCGCGCTTTGCGGCCCATCACCACCGCCAGCTCCAGCTCGTGGTCCACCCGGCCGATGCCGGCTGGAATCTCCACTACGCCATGAGGCGGCAAAAGGCTGGAGGGCAGTTTGGCAAAAAACATGGGTTTGTCCGGCACCTGGCTTTTCCACTCTTTGGCGTGTGCCGCATAGTTGCGTCCCAGACAGATGATTTTGGACGGTCGCGAGATCGGCACTTGCAGGGTGAAATCGTTCTCCAGCCTGAGATCTTTGATCGGGCGGAACCCTTTCACCGTATCCATGACCTCCACCAGGGTTTCATCGGAAAAATAATCCAGCTCGACCATCAGCTGCAGAAACGGCAGATCCGGCGCTTGTTTGAAATTTTTATATTCGATGTAATAGCGCCAGATCTGCGAAAAGTTGAATCTTCCTTCAGCCGTCTCTACGCCGATGCGGGGTTCGCCCTTGGCCGTGGTATAGGCAAACGCTTTCATAGGAACTCCTATCTCTGTTTTTCCTGCTGTTTTACTGCATCCCACACCGCATCCAGCTCTGCCAGGCCCGCCTGGGTCATGGAGTGCCCGCGGCGGCGGAATTCATCCTCAACCTGGGTGAACCGGCGGGTGAATTTTTCGATGGTGCGGCGCAGCGCGTCTTCGGGATTCGTGCGTAGGAACCGCGACACATTGACGATGGAGAACAACAGATCGCCCAGTTCTTCCTCCACCCGGTCCGGCCGGCCGCCGTCCACCGCTTCGCGCAACTCGGCGATCTCTTCCTGGATCTTTTCCCACACCGGCGTCACCTCCGGCCAATCGAACCCCACGGTCGCCGCCTTGTTCTGAATGCGATAGGCGCGCAGCAGGGCCGGCAATTCCCGCGGCACACCGCTGATGGCCGAGCGCTTGCCCTCCTTTTTCATCTTGGTCTGTTCCCAATGCACGACCTGCTCGTCCGCCGTCTTGATGTCCGCATCCCCGAACACATGCGGATGGCGGCGTATGAGCTTGTCGCTGATGCTGCGCACCACCTCTTGCATGGTAAAGGCGCCCGCTTCAGCGGCTATCTGCGCGTGAAAGACGATCTGCAGAAGCAGGTCGCCCAGCTCGCCCGGCAATTCTTCCAGGCGGCCTTCATCGATGGTTTCAATGACTTCATAGGTCTCTTCAAGCAGATGCTGCCGCAACGAGGCATGGGTCTGTTCGCGATCCCACGGACAGCCGTTCTCACTGCGCAGGGTGGCCATGATTTCCAGCAGCCGGGAAAGTGCGCTATCGACGGTTTGAGACACTGGTCCTCCTGTCATGGACAAAATCAGGCATATGTTAGGACAGACGAAGGAAAAAACCAAGCATTTTTTATGGCGAAGCGGCCAAAGCCTCAAGGCGCAGGCAACCTGTTCACGCAGGGCATCGCCGGACAAAATCCCCTTCTCTGGAATATAAATAATCATTATATTCCCGTTATTCAACTGATCATGAGGCTTGCATGACTTTTTTTGATCGCTTGCAGGATAACCGGGTTATCCTCTTCGACGGCGCCATGGGCACGCAGATTCAACGTCTGACGATGACTGAGAAAGAATGGGCGGGAAAAATCGGCTGCAACGAAATCCTCAATCTCACGGCTGCGGAAAAAATTCAATCCATTCACAGCGACTATTTTGCCGCAGGCGCCGAGGTGGTGGAGACCAACACCCTCGGCAGCAGCCGCATCGTGCTGGCAGAATACGAGCTGGCGGAAAAAACCATAGAAATCAACCGCGCCGCGGCCCGCATTGCGCGCCGGGCCGCCGCTGCCTTCACGGACCGTCCCCGCTTTGTCGCCGGTTCCATGGGCCCCGGCACCCGGCTCATCAGCCTCGGACAAACCGATTTCGCTACCATGCATCGCTCCTACCTGGAACAGGCGATCGGCCTCATCGAGGGCGGCATCGATCTGTTTCTCATTGAAACCTGTCAGGATGTGCTGCAGATTAAAACCTGCCTGCTCGCCGTACAGGACGCCATGAAACAGTACGGCGTGCAACTGCCGGTGGGCGTGTCGGTCACTGTGGAAACCACCGGCGCCCTGCTGCTGGGCACGCAGATCGACGCCGTACTCGCCATCCTCTCGGCCTTTGACATTCACATCCTGGGCATGAACTGCGCCACCGGACCAGAGCCCATGCGGCCCTATATCCAGCAGATCTGCCGGCAGTTCCCCGGCCGCGTGGCCTGTCAACCCAACGCCGGTATGCCGCAGAACATCGACGGACAGATGACGTACTCCCTGGCCGTGGATGAATTCGTCTCGCTGCTTTCCGTCATGGTGAAAGAAGAAGCGGTGGGCCTGGTCGGCGGCTGCTGCGGCACCACGCCCGAGTTCATAAAAGGGCTTGCCGACGTACTGACAGACGTTTTGCCGGCCGGCCGCGACAGCAAACCGCCGGCCGCTATCGCCTCTTTGTTCAGCAGTCAGACGTTGCGTCAGGATCCGGGACCGTTTTTCGTCGGCGAACGTGCCAACACAAACGGCAGTAAACAGTTCCGCGAAGTCCTGCTGGCCGAGGACTGGGACGGCGTTGTCCAGGTGGCGCGTGAACAGGCCGCCGGCGGCGCCCATGGCCTGGATCTGTGCGTCGCCTACACCGGCAGAGATGAAAAAGCCGACATGACCCAGGTCGTGAAACGCATCGTGACCCAAGTGGATCTGCCGCTGTTCATCGATTCCACAGACACGCAGGTCATCGAATCGGCCCTGCAGCTCTACGGCGGCAGAGCGGTGATCAACTCGATCAATCTTGAAGACGGAGAAGGCCGCGCCGATCAGGTCTGCCGGCTGGCCAAACGCTACGGCGCCGCGCTGATCTGCCTGACCATCGATGAACAGGGCATGGCGCTGACCGTGGAGCGCAAACTGGAGGTGGTGCAGCGGCTCTACGACATCGCGGTTCTCCGCCATGGCTTGCGGCCGCAGGACTTGATCTTTGACGCCCTCACCTTTACCTTGGGCAGCGGCGACAGCGCTCTGGCGGACGCAGCGGTTAACACCCTGGAGGCCATCCGGCGCATCAAGGCCGGCTGGCCGGGCGTGTACACTCTTCTGGGCGTGAGCAACATCTCCTTTGGCCTGAGCCCGCACAGCAGAGATATTCTCAACTCGGTGTTCCTGGCCGAGGCGGTTCAGGCCGGACTGGATCTGGCCATCGTCCACGTGAAAAAAATTCTGCCGCTTTATCAAATTTCCGAAGCGGATCTCGACGCAGCCACCCATCTGCTCTTCAACCGCGGCAAGGAGCCGCTCAAATCGTTCATTCGCCATTTCGAAGAGAGGCACGACGCCGCTGCAGCGGACGCCAAGGACGAAGCCTCGCTGCCGCTGGAAGAGCGCATTCGCCAGCATGTCATTCAGGGCAATCGTTCAGGATTGCAGGAATGGCTGCAGGAAGCGCTGCGCGAGCGCAAGGCGTTGGCCGTCATCAACGAGCTTCTCATCCCGGCGATGAAAACCGTGGGCGAATTATTCGGCGCTGGAAAAATGCAGCTGCCGTTCGTACTACAGTCCGCAGAGGTGATGAAGTTCGCCGTAGATTCCCTGCAGCCGTTCATGGAAAAAAGCGCGACGCGAAACCCGCTCAGCATCGTGCTGGCCACGGTGCGGGGCGATGTGCACGACATCGGCAAAAACCTGGTGGAGATCATCCTCAGCAACAACGGCTATAAAGTGTACAACCTCGGCATCAAGTGCGAAATCGAAACCATGATCCACAAAGCGCAGGAGGTCCATGCCGATGCCGTCGGCATGAGCGGCTTGCTGGTCAAATCCACGGTGGTG
>JAKJDB010000313.1 GCA_022706175.1 Candidatus Zhuqueibacterota bacterium
GGCGGGATTCTACGCTACGGCATTCCGGATTTTAAATTGGACAAGAGCGTCATCGACCGGCGGTTGGAGCAGATGAAAGCGGAAGGCGTGATCTTTGAGACCAACGTCAACGCCGGGGAGGATCTCTCCGTGCGCTATATGCAGCGCTCCTTTGACGCCGTGGTGTTGACCATGGGCGCCACCACGCCGCGAGATCTGCAGATCCCCGGCCGCGAATGGACAGGCGTTCATTTTGCTATGGATTTTCTCAGGGGACAGAACCGGAAACTGAACGGCGTCACGGAACCGACGATTCACGCCAAGGACAAACGCGTGGTGGTGCTCGGCGGGGGAGACACCGGCTCGGATTGCGTGGGGACCAGCATTCGTCAGGGCGCCCGTCAGGTGATCCAGGTGGAGCTGCTGGCCAAACCACCGCAACAGCGGAGTGTGGATAATCCCTGGCCCACCTGGCCCCATATTTTGCGCACCTCCAGTTCTCAGGAAGAGGGGTGCGAACGGTTGTGGAGCGTGGCCAGCAAAGAGTTTGTCGGTGAGAACGGCGGTGTGCGTGGCGTGAAGGTGGTTGACCTGCAATGGCGCGGCCGTGAGTGCAGCGAAGTGAAAGGATCCGAACGGGTGTTGGAAGCGGATCTGGTGTTGCTGGCCATGGGCTTTGTGCATGTCGAGCACGGACCACTGGTGCAAGAGGCCGGCCTCTGTCTCGATCAACGCGGCAACATCACGGTCGATGAGGAGGCCATGACTTGCGTCCCAGGTATTTTTGCCGCCGGCGATGCGGTGCAGGGCGCTTCGCTGGTGGTGCGCGCCATGTATCAGGGCCGCAGGGCGGCGGAAGGGGTGGAGCGCTATCTGGCCGGGAGGTGAAAGCCGGATGGTATGCCTTGGGCTAAAGCCCGTTATAGAAGGGCTTCTATGCCCACGAGCTAAAGCTCGTGGCAATGAAATTTCTTCGTCCATAGCCACATTGGGCTAAAGCCCATTATAGAGGGCGCGACTTGCCCCATGAGACAGACTCGGGGTAATGAAATGAGTATTCCATCTCCGCGCGCACAAGAGTGCGGACTGATGGAACGGCTGTTTTTCATAGCCACGCGCTTTAGCGCGTGGCTTGCATAGCCGCTCTTTGAGGGCTTTAGCCCAATTTAAATCTCTTTACGCTGTTCGGTCCAGCTTGAATCCATATTTTTTTATGAATTGGTTATATTCTTCAAGAAACGATTTTTTCCGGTGGTGTTCCTGCTGATTGTAAATATAAGCTCGCACTATTTTCGATTGAGATTCACTCACAGAAAGAGCGATATACTCATCCTGCCAATCGAAATGACCTGATGTCATTTTGTTTTTGTTGATCCAATGAGAGGATTCCCCTTTGAGTAAAAAGGCGACATCCTTGACCGACTGTGAGGCCCCCAATGAAATCAACGCATGACAATGATCCTCGGTGCAATTGATTTGATCGATATAGATTTGCTTCTTCGCTGCGTTTTCCAGAAGATGTGCCAGCAGTTTGGGTCGTAGTGTTTGGTTGATGGATTTTTCGCGATTTTTAGTCGACCAGATCAGATGAATCCAAATACGGATAAATGGCATCTTGGAATCCTTTCATTGGGCTAAAGCCCGTTTTAGCGGGGCGCCTTTGCCCACGAGCTAAAGCTCGTGGCAATGAAATATTCTGATTGAGACTATATGGCAAGGTTGAATTGTCATGGGGCTCCGCCTGATTTAGCGGATGGGTATGAAAGGGTTGCTTATAAAAATGTAACCCAGGTCAGTATTAGTTGCAAGTGAAAAATCGATATTTTTTTAAGGGATTTGTCTTCAGTGCACATTAGTGCACAGACATCATGTAGTTATCTTGGCAGGATTTGGGCTAAAGCCCGTTTTAGTGGGGCTTCTTTGCCCACGAGCCAAGCTGGTGGCAATGAATTTTTTTTTGTCCATAGCCGCGCATTGGGCTAAAGCCCGTTTCAGATGGGCGCCTTTACCCACGAGCTAAAGCTCGTGGCAATGAAAGCTCGTGGGCACGAAATTTTTTTGTCCATAGCCGCGCATTGGGCTACGCCCGAATGGAAGAAAATCCTTTACCCATGTGCCAAGATGGTGGCAATGAAATGGTTTTCTTTTCTAGCCACTCGCTCACGCGTGCAGTCCCATGAAATTGATATTTTTTCGTCGCCATGCGCCAAGTGTGTAATCCCATAAAATCGGTATTTTTTCATAGCCACGCGCTTTAGCGCGTGGATCGCAAAGCCGTCCTTCGATGGGCTTTAGCCCAATAAAATAAAAAGATTACAATTGCTTTGACAAATTGCTCCTGATTGTGTATATTTCGCCTAAACAAAGGAGATCCCAGCCATGAAGGCGTCTTTCCTGTGCATGTCGCTGTTGCTACTGCTGTGGGCTGGTGTGGTTTTTGGCCAGCACGATCAGATCTGCCGTGTGGAAAAGATGGTGATGTGCTGCGGGGTCGATCAAAAAGAACCTCAGGGCGAGGCCAGGGAGTTCGATGCTGCAACAGGCAGAGTGGTCTGCTGGATGCGCATCGCCTGCGTCGAGATTCCTCAGGATGTTCAGCACATCTGGTATGTGGATGGACAAAAACAGGCGGAGGTGCCGTTGACGGTCAAGTTTCCGACCATGCGCACTTGGAGCAGCAAGAACATCTGGCCTGGACAATGGAAGGTGCAGGCCGTGGATGAAGCCGGCGGTGTGCTGACCGAGACGTCGTTTGTCGTGCGCTGAACCAGCGGTCAAGGCCTTGAGCCGATCCTCTATTTCGGCTTGGACGGTTCAGGGCTTGCCGGCGAATCATCATGGCCGGGAAACGAGATGCGGCGCCAGCATCCTTTGCAGATCAGCGCACGATCCACTTTCAGCAGCACCTGCTCCCAGGCGCTGAGGGATTTGCCGCAATGGGGGCAGGCCTCCAGTCCCTGGGGCTTGGAGGGGTCAGCCTGCCAATCAGGTGCGTTCATAGGTCATACCGGGTTTTAAAATCACTCCTTTGTTTTCGCGGCTGTTCATGATGACCAGCAGCGGCTGGTCAAAGCGGAGCAGCCGGACCAGCTCTCTCTTCTCCAGCGCCGGTTGTTCCAGCAACCAGGCCCAATCGATGTGATCCGCAGATTCCTCTGTCCGCACGGTAAAATATCCCACAGAAAACGAAACCAGGTTTTGAAAAAAGTGGGATCCCTGCGATGGTTCCACATTAAAATTTTTAAAATTCGTTTCCACAATAACCCGCACGGCGGAGATCTGATCCCAGGTCACCGGAATGCCCAGCCAGGGATCCAGACTGCCCAGGCGGCCGACGGTGGCCAGCAGGTACGGCCGTTTTTCCGCCAGCAGGCGTTTGTTGAATTGGCTGATCTCTGCGGCGGCTTCTTGGGTTCTGGCGCGATCGAATTGCTCCCGATCCACCACGATGACATCGTGAATATTTCTCATCACTCCGTGACCGAGCACACGGCTGCACCGGCAGATCATCTCCCGGTTGCTGTAGCCCTCTAACGCCAGTTCGGCGTTTTCACGATTCAACACCAACGGCCGCATCTGCAGCAGTCCGAATTCCGCCGGTTCTTTTTGCAGATTGACGGCGAACTCCAGTTCCACCGGTGTGCCCATGCCCCAGGCGCCCATGCCCAGAAGCAGATCGGCGATGGCGGCGATGGGAAAACGTTTCTGTTTCAACAGCTGGCTGAAGGTGATGAGGCGAACGCCGTTGCGGGAGACGCCGTCGTAAATCCGGTCATCATCCGCAGAATAAGTGGAGCCGATCCAGGTCAGGGCGCCGTCTTTATCGGCGACGGCCAGATCCAGGGAGCGCAGCGATGGATCTTTAATTTCGGCTGATTGGAGAAAACGCGTCTGCAAATCCAGCGCATAAAAAGAGCGCTGGCCGGCGTTGAGCACATCCTGCGGGCGATTGTACGGTTGGCTCTGCAACGGGTGTTTGGGGGAGATGCGCCAGCAGGCGCCGCCGTCCACCACCATCTTGCCGAGTCCCAGCGCCATGGAGACCAGCCCGTCGTCCGCGTGTTGCGGAGGAATGGGGTAGAAATTGAACGAGCGCGCCACGCCGCTGAAATCGGGGTAGAAATGATCCCCGTGCCGTTGCCCGATGAGCTTTTGAATGACCACCGCCATTTTTTCTTCCTCCAGTCGGAAGGAGGTGGCCTTGATGTAATCTTTGGGTCCGGTGAAAAAAGTGGAGGCGTAAACCCGTTTGATCGCCTGCACCAGTTCGGCGAGACGGACCGCCGGATCCGAATGATTGTTGGCGAGCATATAGGTTCGGTAGACGCCGGCAAACGGATGGTATTGCGAATCCTCCAGCAGGCTGGACGAACGCACGGCCACCGGTTCGCGCACCAGATCGAGGAATGCGGCCAGTTCATGTAAAATCGCTTCCGGAAAATAGGCGGCGGCCAGGAATCTGGAGAGGATCTCGCGGTTGTCGGGTTCCGACAGGGCAAAGTGCAACAGCCGGTTAGCGGCCAAAAACTCGTCGAACACGTCGGTGCAGACCACGACCGCCGG
>JAKJDB010000314.1 GCA_022706175.1 Candidatus Zhuqueibacterota bacterium
TGTCCACGCGCTAAAGCGCGTGGCAATTGTGCTGATAAAAAAGGGGCTTTAGCCCAATCTTCGCAGGGGCGCCCCGCCGATCCACACGCGATGGCGAATGCCGTGCAAAACACCAATCCCTTTCATAGCCACGCGCTAAAGCGCGTGGGCAGATGATCCTAATTTTATATATAGGCTTTAGCCCAACTTGTTTGGCGAAAGCCATCAATTATTATTATCAAGTAATCTTTCCCCCTTGTTCCCCAACTCTGAGACTGACTATTCCATCAGTGGAAGATAGGGCAACGCGAACAGCATTCGGTTAGAGGAGCTGAGATAACTTAACGTAACGAGATAGGAGAGCTGCCGGCGAACAGGACCGCTGTACGCGGCCAGCCAGCTGAGGCTTTTTTGCCAAGTCTCGAGGCTCGCCTGGTCCTGCGCGTCAAAATCCTGGATCAAGTCCAGCAAGGAGTCCAGTGGATCGCGCGGTTCCGGATAAAGCCGCAGGCGCACTTTCTGCTGTGCGGTCACGCCGATGCGCCGCTTGGCGATCTGCAGGGCGGTCTGCAATCCTCCCAGGGTATCGGCCAGGCCGACCTGAACCGCCGACTGGCCGGACCAGACTCTTCCCCGCGCCACCTGCCTGGCCTGCTGATAAGTCTTGTGCCGGCTGTCAGCCACACGTTGGACAAACCGTTTGTAGATCGGCTCAGCGATGCGGTGAAAGGTCTGTTTGTCCTTCTCGGAAAATTTAAGAAACGGATTTAAAAACAGCGCGCCCGGCGAGGTGGCGATCGTGTCGCAGGTCGCGCCGATTTTGCTCAAGGAACCCGAAAGATTGGGGATCATCGAGATCACGCCGATGGATCCGGTAAGAGTGGCGGGATGAGCGATGATGGTGTCGCAGGCCATGGCGATATAATAGCCTCCGGATGCAGCGACGTCGCTCATGGAAGCGTAGACCGGTTTTTCCCGTTTGACCTTTTGGATCTCCGCCCAGATGGCGTCTGCGGCCAGCACGGCGCCGCCCGGGCTGTCGATACGCAAGACGATCGCCTTGACCTTCGGCTCATCCGCAGCGCGACGCAGATCCTGAATGAAGGACTCTGAAGCCAGCAAGGGTTCATTAAAAGGCCCGCCGCCGTCGGCGCGGCCGATCACCATAGTGCCTGAGCCATAGACCACGGCGATCTCTTTGTCGCGGACCAGCCCCTCAGCGCTCTGCTGGGTGTGGCTGCGCACATATTGGCTGAGGGTAACGATGCGGTTTTTCTCTTTGCGCAGCGCGGCGCGATCGTTGCGCAGCGCCGGCGGACAGAACATCGCTTTTACATCCGATTCGGCGCGGATGCCATCGATGAAATGCGCGGCCAGTGCCGAGTCGGAACTGTAAATGCCACGGTGAAGATGACGCCGAACTTCCGCCGGGGTCAAACCGCGGGAGAGCGCCACTGCATCCACATAACTTCGCATCCGTTCATTCAACAGGGTCTGCAGCTCTTCGCGGGAATAGGGGCCAAACCCTTTCGAGCTGTAACTCTCGGCGGCGGACTTGTACTCTTCGAACTGGCTGACGAACGGTTCAACGCCGAGTTTGGACAGCGTGCCCTGCCAAAATATCTGCGCCACGGCGAAACCGTTTAATTCGATCATGCCTTCGCCGGGCATAAAGATGGAATCAGCGACCGAAGCGAAATAATAGTCCAGCTCACCGCCCAATTCCAGATAGGCATAGATGAATTTTTTCGATGTCTTGAAATCAAGCAACGCCTCACGCAATTCGGTGGCTTTGGCAAATCCCATGGACAGCCCGCCGCTGCGGATATACAGTCCATCGATGTCGTCGTCCTCTTTGGCTCTGCGGATGGCATTCAACACATCGAGAAAGGAGATGTTCGATCCGCCCTCCTGTCCCAGCAGCGCCAGCGGCCGGGAGGTCACATATTCGGACAGTTCGCCGGAGACCTTGAGCTGAACCACAGAGTGCGGTTTAATGGCAACCGCCTTGGGCTGCAACGAACTTTTGAACCAGGCATAGACCGCGGCCATCAGCACAAAAAAACCGATGACCAGAAACGCCATGATCAGCAGAAAAATGGACCAAAAGCGGCTGCGCTTTTTAGGCTGCGGAGCAAAGGGATTGCCCGCCGCAGATTGCCGGGTTGGATCGGCCAGATAGACCATGGATGACTCCTTCAACGGTTTGGAGAGGTACGTTCATTTTCTGTCGTCGCCGGCTGTTCCGGTTTCACCAGGCCGTCCACGGCCTCCGGCGCCGCCTGACGCCAGACGGCGATTTGCTCCACGATCATTCGGCGCACGCGTTCCTGCAGCTCACCAGCCTGCTTGAGCGTATAGCCCGCAGTGGGCAGAGGAGGAAACACGTGGATGTGCACATCCCGCGGCGGTCCGAACCGCCAGCTGTTCTTGGGGATGCATTCGTTCGCGCCTTCAATCGCCAGAGGCAGAATCAGAGCGCCCGCTTTGATAGCCAGATGAAACGGGCCGTCACTGAACGCATGCACCCGTCCATCGCGGGAACGGGTGCCTTCAGGAAAAAAGACGACCGGGTAATCGGCCTGCAGACATTTACGCGCCCGGATCATGGCCTGCACGCCGCTGCGGGCCTGACTGCGATCCAGCTTGATGTCGTCAGCCAGACTCATCATCCATCCCAACAGCGGCACACTGAACAGCTCTTTTTTGGCCACCCACTTCATCTCCATGCCCATGTAGGCGATGATGGGAATGTCCAGCAAAGACTGATGATTGCTCACCACCACATAGGGCCGGCGAAGGGGCAGATTTTTTTCACCGGTAAAGATCAATCTCCAGATCGGTATCAATTTGACCAGGGGTTTCGCCATGCTCCGGTAAAAACGGCCGCTGCGATAATGCACGGGATCGCGGTCAAAAAGCCGGATCACCGCCAAAATCGGAAACCAAACCAGCAGCAAACCGACAAAAACAATCCAGACAAAAAGCGTACGAATCACAGCTTTGCTCTCCTCGCCCATTTTTTCCATAGCAGCGGATGATCCAGCATTTTAATGAACACTCCACCGACCACCGAACGTGCCTGAAATCCAACGACCCTGGCCTCGGTGGTCGTATACCAATCGCTCAACGGAACCCGGTTGGGGGATTCTTGGACGAACCGGTGCACCGGTTGCAGCAAAGCGTAAAAATCCTCCTGAGACTCGGCCAACGTAGCAGTCCACACGCTCCAGTCCAGCTTGGTATACTCTTTGCGGTTATCCAGCGGCAAGCCATAGGGATTGAGCTGTTGCAGATAATAACGAACCTCTTTCCGCGCCACAGAATCTGGAAAAAGTTTTAAACATAGAATCCGGTCCCAGACGAGATTATATTTCTGACTCCAGGTGCCGGGTTTGTCAAAGGCCAGACGATAATGATCGCCGTCCTTCGCCATGGTCTGCCATTTCTCCGCATAGTCCTCGGCCAGGGTTCGAAACCGCTTTGCTTCGGCTTTCATCCCGCGGCGTTCGCACAGCCGGCTGTAGGCGCCGAGACTGAGGATCGCTTTGAGCGACAGATTGACGTTGTGCGCCAGGTGACCGGCAAAATCATCCGTGCACAGCTGATTTTCAGGATCCAGCCCTTTTTCTGCAAGGTAGCCGGCCCACTGTGAAACATTCGGCCAATACTCGGCGGCAAAATCCGCCTTTTCTTCCACCTCCGCTATTGCCGCCAGCAGCAGCAGCATGTTGCCGCTCTCCTCCACCGGCATCTGGTGCTCTTCAGATCGTTCACCGCCGCCGTAGACCTGGCCATTGGCGAGCGGGTAGACGCCCAGATCATGCGGCGCAAAGGGAAATCTCCATTTCGGCAGACGAGCATACTCGAGCACAGGTCGCAGGCTGGCCTTGAGCAGTTCGATATTGAACAGCAGCAGCTGCGGCGCAGCAGGATAGATCGCATCCACCGTGGAGATGCACCCATTGCTGAAATTCTCTTTGGGAAAAAGCAGCGGGCGGCCGTCGATATCCGCTGCCAGCTTTTGCGCGGCCAGCGCCTGCCGGTAGGCCAGGCTGGCGAGTTGTGCATAGGCCTCGCCGCCGGCAGCGGTCAGATCGTCGTACAGCTCACGGTCGAACGCAACGCACCGGTTCATCAAATGCGCATATTCTTTGCATGCGACATCCAGCAAATCTTGGGCCTCTGCTCCGTCCTTACGCCAGTAGGGCACGAGTTGGCGCTGAAAATACTCGATGCTGTACCGATCGTCATAGGCGAGGATGAGATACCGTTGCCGAATCACAGCGGCAAGCCGATCCAGAGCAAAGCGGAAGGCCAAAACCGGCGCATCCTCCTTCACGGCCATCGGCATGCTCATCCGGTCGTTCTCGGGCAGACGGCCGGTCTCGATGAACTGCGACCGGGTGACCGACGAGGACTGCAGCACGCTCGACGGCGCTTGCCCCAGTTCAGCAGCTACGTACAGGTACCCCCAGTCGATACGCAGATGATCGCCGGACTTGGCCAGCACCGGTTGTTCCTGTGACCCGGCGGACAGGACCATCAATTCTCTGG
>JAKJDB010000315.1 GCA_022706175.1 Candidatus Zhuqueibacterota bacterium
CAAGTGTATGACCTCAACAGCGGCCGGTCACGTCGGCTGACGGACAGGAGCAAATATATGGCGCCGGCGCTGTCCACAGACGGCCGGCGCATCGCAGCGGTGGAATTCACTCCGGAAAACCGATGCCGGCTGGTGATTCTGGATGCTGAAACGGGAGTAGAGATAAAGCGATATCCCAATCCCGAAAACGCCTTTCTCATGACCCCAACCTGGTCGCCGGACGGTCACACGATCGCCTTGAATGCGCTCACAAAGGCGGGCCGCAGCCTTGTGCTGTTGAATCTGGAAACCGGCCAGTGGGACGAGCTCATCCCCAGCGGCGATCAGAACACCGGTCTGCCGGTCTTTTATCAGGACTATGTACTGTTCAACTGGGACTATTCCGGCATCGACAACATCTATGCGATCCACCGCCAAAATAAAAAAATCTGGCAGGTGACCTCGAGAAAATTCGGCGCGTTCAATCCCTCAGTATCCCGAGACGGCCGCCTGCTCTATTTCAATGACTATGATGCAAAAGGATATCAGGTCGCTGTGATGGAACTGGACTCGACGCGATGGAGGGAATGGAGTGAAATCGTGCCCCATCCGTTCGGTTATCATGAACCTCTGGTTCAGCAGGAAGCGGGCAAGGACTTTATCGAGACTCGGCACGACACGACTTTTAAGATAGAAGACTATCGACCGCTGAAAGACGCGATCCGCCCGCACAGCTGGGTGTTGCCCATCGCTACGGACTCTTATGAGACCATCACGGCGCAGCTCGTGTCGCAAAATCTTTTGGGAACCATAGGCTGGATGCTGGGTTATGCACACAATCAGAACGAAGGAACCCATGCCGGCACCGCCCTGCTCAGCTATGCCGGATGGTATCCCATCGTGGATCTCGGCGCACGATTTGGCGGCCGCACTTCCAGCTATCAAGATGCCGAGGACCGGCGACAGCTTTATTCCTGGAAGGAACAGGGACTCTCCCTGGGGCTGCGCCTGCCGCTGAATCTGACGCGCTCAGTCTATCAGACCCACCTGTCGCTCGGAGCTTCGGCGGAATATACCAAGATTTCAGACAAGGATCTGGTGGAAAGCTATGAACAGAACAACGGCGCGTTTACGCCGGTCACCTATTACGCGCAGTTCTCCCGCACCTGCCAATGGATCAATGAGGCCTATCCCCGCTTCGGCCAGTCCATCAGCGTGCTTTATCGCCATGTGCCCTTGCACAGCGACTATCACGCCCGGCTGACGGCCGCGCGGGTGAATCTCTATTTCCCCGGCTTTTATCGTCTGCACGGCTGGCGCTGGCAGCTGGCGGCGGAGAAACAAAAAGCGGACAATTACCGGTTTGAAAATCAGGCCCGGCTGTGCCGCGGCTATGGCGATCGCTATCACGATTTCTTTTACCGCTGGTCCGCTGATTACGCTCTGCCGCTCGCTTTTCCGGACTGGAACGGATTGGGCCTGATCTATGTTAAAAAGCTGACCGCCGCTCTTTTTTACGACGATGTCCGGGCGAGGACTGATGATAAGAAAACCCGTTACCGCGCCGCCGGCATCGAGCTGACAGCCTATATGCACCTGTTATCGATTCCAGTGGAATTGCCGCTGGGCGTGCGTTTTGCCTATCTGCCGGCTGAAAAAAAATGGCAGCCGGAATTTATCATGGCTCTGGAATTATAAAGGTGCAGGATGCTGGTGAACAGCCGGGATGGTTACGTGCAAACCGGCAAAGCCCGATTCAAGGTAGACGCGAAGGGCTTTGCATCAGGGCCTGATGATCCTGTCCGCCATGGCCATAACCTGCACTGTCTGGTCCATGGCGCCGACCTCGCCGATCTGCAGTTTTTCTCTGAGATGGAGGTGATCCAGACAGGTGCCGCAGGTGGCGATGCGCGCCCCTTTCTGTTGCAGCTTTTTCAAGCTGTCCAACACCTCGCTGCCTTCAGAGGTCAGATAAATCCCCGAATTGACGCACCCCACCAGATCCACCTGAACGTCGGAGGCAGCCAGTTTTTCTAAAAAAATTTTAAGCAGCTTTTTGCCCAACGCCGGATCACCGCTGCCCATTTGGTTGGAGTTCAGATAAAGTAACGTCATTGTTCTCGCTCCTGTTCAGTGATTAATGTATACTCAAGTAACCGGCTCATTCCCGCTCTTTTTCCAGCTTGATGACCACCTCTCTGGGCAAGGCCAGACCGGCGGCCACTTGCATGGCTTTGAAAAGACCGATGGGAACGGCGCAGGCGGCGCAACAGCCGCACAGCTGTTCCCGCGCCAGCGCGAGCAAACGGCTGTCGCTTTGTGAAGAGATCTCCTCATAGGCATCAAGAGAACCGGAATCAACGAGTTTGACCGCCAGGCCGTTGATTTTTTCACAATCGCTTTCAATCCGAAAAGCGACCAGTTGTTCATCGCTGCTCTCGACCCGGGCGCTAGTCTTGAAACCGCAAACCCCGGCGCTAATCTCTACTTTGGCAATCATCGATTTCCTTTCGAAGCTGTTCCTGGTAAAATCGGAAAAATTGCGTTCGTATTTCATCCCGAATCCGGCGAAATTCCTCCATGATAAAAGCCTCGCTGCCGGCAACCTGAGTGGGATCATCGAAACCCATATGCAGGCGGTGACGGACCTGGCCATGAAACAGCGGACAGGTTTCGTTGGCCTGGTCGCAGACCGTGATGACGTAATCAAAAGCGGTGTTGAGAAAACGATCGACCTTTTGAGGAACGGCGCCGGTCAGATCGATACCTACTTCAGCCATCACCTGAACCGCTTTGGGATGCACCTCTTTGGCCGGCTTCGTGCCGGCGGAAAAAACCTGCAGGCGAGGATCGAACGATCTCAGCCATCCCTCTGCCATTTGGCTGCGACAGGAATTGCCCGTGCACAAAACAAGGATCTTCATACTGCAGCCTTATTTCAAAAATGCTCCTTACAGAAAAGCGGTGTGGATGAAATAGAAGCCTCCAAGCAGGACCAGGACGCCGGCGCACTTTTTCACGATGCCAGTGGTGCGCGATTGAGAACTCCAGTTCAAATAGTCCTGTACCCAGTGGCCGAGTCCGCCGGCCAGCGCTATAACTGCGCTATGGCCGATGCCGAAAGCGAGGATGAGCAAAACAGGTTTCATCCATCCGGCCTGTGCCATGCTGAATACGATGCCCAAAACCGGCGCCATATAGGCAAAGGTGCAGGGACCGAGCCCGATGCCGAACAACAAGCCTAATCCCAGTGCACCCCAGTACCCTGTCTTGCCGGAAGATAAAGGGAGACTGCTCCAGTTCAAGGAAATGACATCCAACAAATAAAGTCCCATAATGATGAAAACAGCGGCGACTACAACATTGCCCCAGACGCCCACATCGCCGATCAGCCGCCCCAACGAGGCGGTGACGACGCCGACCAGAGCGATGGTCATGAGAATGCCCAAAGCAAAAACCAACGCCAACAAAAAGGACTGTCGCGTGCTTTTCGTTTCCCGGCTGGTGATATAGCCGATGATGAGCGGGATGCTGGAAAGATGGCATGGACTGAGCAATATGCTCAGAATTCCCCACAGCAGCGATGCCAATAAAGCCCAATAAAAGCTGAAGGTCATGAGTTGACTTAAATAACCGAAGAGGCTATCGATCATGATTTGCTTTCCTTTTTGACCGGTTTCAAACCCCGGGATTGCAGCAGCTGATCGATCTCCTCCTCCGGGAAAAAACCCTCGTGACGATAGAACTCTTTCCCTTCGCTATCGAGAAAGACCTGCGTCGGGATCAAGCGGATTTTGTACTCCTGGGCGTACTTTTTCTGATCCGCTTTCCACACATCGTAGAACACCACTTTAATCTGAGAACCGTATTTTTCCTCGATCGCTTTCATCACCGGTTGCATGGCTTTGCAGGGAATGCAATTGACGGATCCCAATTCGACAAAGGTCACATTAGGCTTATCGCCATTCGCCTTGCTTTTGTCGGCAGAGGCACCTGCGTCGTTCCGTCCACAGCTCCAGATCGAGCTGACCGCCAGCAGGATCATCATCAGGGCGTTTCGGTACATGTTATTCTCCTTTAAGCCAGTTGAGCAACTCGTCGTCTTTGGGAATTCGGCCGGTGCATTTGACGACCCCGTCCACCACCAGCGCCGGCGTCATCATGACCTTATAATCCATAATTTTCTTGAAATCGGTTACTTTTTCCAGAAGGATTTCCAGGTTGTTTTTCTCCGCCACTTCTTTGACTTTGTTTTCCAGCGCATTGCATTTTGCGCACCCCATACCCAATACCTGCACGATCATTTGGCGTCTCCTTGATAGTATTTTTGTTTAAATCGCAAAGCGACATTAACCAACGCGATCAGAACCGGCACTTCCACCAGCGGTCCAATGACCGCGGCAAAAGCCTCGCCGCTGTTGATGCCGAACACCGCGATGGCGACGGCGATGGCCAGTTCGAAATTATTGCTGGCGGCGGTAAACGACAGCGTCGTCGATTGCTCGTATCCCGCGCCCGCACGATGGCTCATAAAGAATGAGATGAGAAACATCAC
>JAKJDB010000316.1 GCA_022706175.1 Candidatus Zhuqueibacterota bacterium
GCCGGTGCTGGCGGTGCGGTTGGACGCCGGCGGAGCCCCGGCAGCGCATCTCAGCGTGGAGCAGGTCCAATAAGGCCATGGCCTTCGAGCGATTGGCTTTCAGCGCTTGACTATTCAGCTGTGGGAGAGAGAACATGAACCGTCGTCGATTTCTCAAAACCGCCGCCTCAGGCAGCCTCATGCTGCGCGTCGCCGGCTGCAGCGTCCCGGAATTCGTTGCCGGCCGGCCCAATCTCTTTATCTATATCGCCGACGATCAATATAAATCCAGCCTTGGCTGCTACGGCGCGATTCCGAGCCATACGCCCAATATCGACCGATTGGCTGGCCAGGGCATGCGCTTCACCAACTGCTTTACCCAGTCCTCGATCTGCACGCCGAACCGCGGCACTCTGTTCACCGGCATGTACCCGTTAAAGCACGGCGCCCATGCCAACCATTCAGGGTTCTATGATGGCGTCAAATCCCTGCCCAATTACATGAAAGAAGCGGGCTATCGCGCCTGCATCGTCGGCAAAGACCACATCGCCAAGCCCAGCGATCTTTATCGCTGGGAATTCCGCATCGAGAAATCCGCTGAGCGAATGCCCGGCGCCGATGGTCCGGAATATGAGCGGCATCGCAAGACCGACTTTCAAAAGGTGGAAAAATTTATCACGGCAAACGATCGACGGCCTTTTTGCCTGGTTCATGGCGCTTCGCTGCCGCATGCGCCCAATTTGACGGAATTGCCCAACGGACTGAAGGGCTATGACGCCTCCAACTGGTATCTGGATTACGAGCTCGGCCGGTACCTGGAGCTGTTCAGCCGGCTGGGCCTGCTGGATTCCATGGTGATCCTCTATGTCAACGACAATGAATCCCAACAGCCGCGCAGCAAATTCACGCTGTTTGAAACCGGCCTGCATGTGCCGATGATTGTCCGCTGGCCCGGAAAGGTCAAGGCCGGCACGGTCTGTGACGCCATGGTGGGCTTTATCGACGTTCTGCCCACGCTTCTAGAGATCGTGCGCAAGGACGTTCCCGCCGATGTGGATGGAAAAAGCCTGCTCGATCTGTGGCAAGGCCGCAGCGACCATCATCATCAAGAGCTGTTTGCCAGCTATACCGGCGTTCTGGTCAGCACTCTCCGCCAGGAGATCCCTTATCCCATTCGCTCCCTGAGAGACCGCCGCTATAAATATATCCGCACTCTCAACCATCAGGTGGGTCATCCGAAACAAAATGGCGCTTTTTTCCCCTATGAACAGCTGTTCGATCTGTCCATCGATCCCGGTGAAACCGCCAATCTGGCGTCGGAGCCGCGTTTACAGGCGATCAAACAGGCCATGAGCGCCAAGGTCGATGCGTGGATGGCAAGGATGGGAGATCAAGGCGTGGAAAGCGAACTCCAGACCTTGAAGAAATATCCGGCGAAACAAACGCCTTGATTATTACGTAATTGGCAGGGACGGGATACCAGGCTATGGGATACGAACGGCGAACCGAAAAGAGATCCCCTGGGAAACACATCCTTTTAGGAGAAAGTCATGATCAAGAAGGCCTCTTTTTTCGGGATCGTCCGTGCGATCCTGAAGACGCCGCGAATCGTCCTGGCCAGGCCGGCGGTCAATGGATTCCTCTGCCGCTATCTGCGTAAATTCAAGATTCTGGATGTTGAAGGCAACCTCATCATCCACTCGCATCTGCCGCCGGTCAACAGCAGGGCCTACTCGCGTTTTGTCACCGAGCATCTGCTCGGCGAATCCATCGCTCCTTCTCACGCCCAGATCGCAGTCACCAACGCCTGCCCATACCAGTGCCCCTACTGCTATAACCGGGATCGCACCGGCCGGGTGATGGATCATCAAACGATCCTGGCCACGGTCCGCCAGCTGAAAGAGCTGGGTGTTTTCTGGCTCGGACTGACCGGCGGCGAACCGCTGTTGAACCGGCGGCTCGCGGAGATCATCGAGTATGCGGCCGGCGATTGCGCGGTCAAACTCTTTACCACAGGATGCACGCTGACCAGACAACGGGCCGTGGAGCTGAAACAGGCCGGGCTGTTTTCCGTCTCGGTGAGCCTCGACCACTGGCAGGAAGAGCGCCACGACCAGGGGCGCAATCATCCGGGCGCGTTTCGTACCGCTCTGCAGGCGATCGATATTCTGAAGGGGATTCCGGGATTGCATGTCGGCGTCTCGGCGGTGCTGTCCGCAGAGATGCTGGAAGAGGAGCAGGTCGAAACATTTCTCCGGTTTCTGGCCGGCCTCGATATTCATGAGGCCTGGCTGAGCGAAGCCAAGCCCTCCACGGCTGCGTTTCAGCGTCCCGAGCTCGTCATCACTCAGGAGGAGCGGGAGCGGCTGATCGCGATACAGGACCGGTATAACAAAAAAGGCGGCATGACCGTCAACTATCTGGGTCACTTTGAAGACAGCCGGCATTTCGGCTGTTCCGCCGGACACAAAATGGTCTACATCGATGCGTTCGGCGACTTGAGCCCCTGTGTCTTTATTCCCATGTCCTTTGGCAATGTCAGAGAGCGTACGGTGACAGAGATCTACCGGACCATGCAGCAGCGTTTTCCCACGGAGAGCACCTGTTTTATCAACCGGAATTATCGAGTGCTGCAAGGCCGGGGGAGCGGGGCTGGTCCCGTCGATTCCGCGGCGGCTCTGGCGCTGATGGAAAGGATTCAATTTAGTCCCCTGTCCAAATTTTTCAGCCTGCACTATGGCAAGCGTCAAGCCGGCTAGGAAGGGAACTCAACCATGACAAAAGTAAACATGCTTGGACAGCGAACGTATCGATCCATCAGCCTGGCGATGGCCGTGGTCTTTGCTGTCGTCGGTCTCCTATTCCTGTTCTGCGCTGGGCAGGTGTTGCACCTTTTCAACACCCTTGCGCTGCAACTCGTCCTGCCGCAGTCCAGTGAAGAGGCCGTCGGTTTTTATTTGCTGTTGGCCGTGGCCTATATGTATGTTGTCACCCAGTTGGCTTTTCTAATGTACCGGCATCCGGAAAATTCTCTGCTCCCATTCCTGCTGATCAACGCCAAGGCGGCCAGTGCGATGCTGTCTGTGCTCTTTTTTGTTTTTCATGAGAAATATCTCATCTATATCGTCAATGCGGTGGTGGACGGGTCCATCGCCCTGGCCGTTGCATGGTTGCGTAAACAGAGGCGGTAAAATTACGATGAGCCTGCTTCTTTTTCTTGCCGAAAGAGCTATGCCGCCGTTCATCCGCAAAAGAGAGTTGAAAAAGCTTTTCCGTTTTACAGCAGAGGCGTTTGATTTGAAAACGCCGGAGCTGTCCCGCCTGTCTTGCGACGAGCTGTTATCGGCCTACGCCGCGTTCACCCGCATGGCCGCTGATCAGCTGGAGTCCAGACCTTCGGCAGCGGTCATCGTACAGCAGCGCCTGTTTCAACAGGCGCAGGCCTATGGCCGTTGGTGGCGGACGAGATTCAGGTTGAGCACCATGAGCGAAGCCATGCGCGCAGCCAGAGTGCTGTATCGCGCCATTGGCATCGAATTCCGCAGCGCCGACGGCGGCCTCATTGAAATCCGACGATGTTTTTTCAGCGCCTATTATACTTCAGCCACCTGCCGGGTTATATCCGCTCTCGATGCCGGCCTAGTGGCAGGTCTGGCTCGATCCGGCGGACTGGTATTTTCGCAACGCATTACGGAAGGAGCAGCCATGTGCGTGGCGTGTTGTACTGAAAGGGAAACCAAACGATGAAAACGGCGGTCGTGGTGGGCAGCGGCGCCGGCGGCGCTGCGGCGGCTAAAGAGTTGCAGGGCTCCTTCGCCGTCACCGTGCTGGAAGCGGGAAAAGAGTTTCAGCCTCTTTCTCTGAATCTCTTCTGTGTGGATCAGCTCAAGCGGGCCGGTCTGCTGTGGGATGAACGCGAAATCCAGCTGCTGTTCCCTGCCATGAGAATCCGCAAAACAGCGGATCGCATGGTGATGGTGAATGGGATCGGCACTGGTGGGACTACGACGTTGGCGACAGGCAACGGAATTCGAAGAGACCAGAGTCTGAAAGCTTTGGGCATCGATCTGGAGGCTGAGTTCGCCGAGCTGGCGGCAGAGATCCCCGTCACTACTGATCACCGCTCCCGTTGGAGCCGGGCGAGCAGGCGGCTTTTTGATCTCTGCCTCGAGATGGGACTTCAGCCTGCGCCGCTGGCCAAAATGGGCGATTACAGCCGCTGTGTGCGCTGCGGCCGCTGCGTGCTGGGTTGCCGCCATGCTGCAAAATGGGACAGCCGGCGTTTTTTACGCAGCGCGGAAGAAAAAGGCGCACGTCTGTTCACTGCTTCCCGGGTGGAGAAAATAGTGATTCGCAACAACAGGGCGACAGGCGTCCTGGTGCGGAAAAAACTGCGTACGGAGTTCATCCCGGCTGATCTGGTGGTCGTGGCGGCCGGGGGATTCGGCACGCCGGTGATTCTGGACAACTCGGGCATTCCCTGTGAACCCCGTCTGTTCGTTGACCCGGTCCTGTGTGTGGCGGGCCATTGGGAAAAAGCGGGTC
>JAKJDB010000317.1 GCA_022706175.1 Candidatus Zhuqueibacterota bacterium
GGCGTCAGAATCCGCGAAGCGTGATTCTCGAGAAGGATTCGAGGAGCGCATTCCGCTGCGCGGCACATCGCCTCGCTCCGGTTGCTGCCGGATCCTTCCTTGACTGCGAGTTTCATATCGGTTTTTATCTTGCACTCTCTGTCCATCGCGAATACGTGGAGAATCGCTGTGGGATCTGCTGCGCGGATGGTCCAGCCGTTCATCGCGTGTTCTTTCATTTTGTCGTCTGTCGGAAAAGGTGCGGCGCCGGTCAGGATCGAATCGTTGGCGTGAGTCATGGCGGTCGCTGTACCATCCATCGCGATGATCCCGGTCCGGCCGATGATGACCATACCAGGGATTGTCACTGTGCCGATGATAGCCGTGATCCTGCCAATGTGATCGGCCGAACCAGCCGTATTGATGGTGGCGCCAGAACATGGGCCGGTAATGGCGGAAAACATAGCGGTCATAGCCGTACCAGGGATCGTAGCGATACCAGGGATCATATCTTCGCGCCCAGTACCAGGCGCTGCACCAATCGGAGGAGAGATCATAGAGATCCCAGTACCAATCATTCCAATACCAGTCATAGGCATAGTACACCGAGACATGCGGCCGGCGCCAAGTGCCATAGGTATAGCTCAGGCCGATTCGCCAGGGACGGGGACCAGGAAGCCACGAAGAGTGCAAACCCAGGTAAACGTGCAAATGCAGGGCGGGTTTTTCCTGTTCATAATCCGAATCCTCTGCATCGTCATAGTACTCTGAATGGTCTTCCCGGTCCGAGTTTTCGAATGAGGTGTCACCATAGCCATAGTCGAAATAGGTGGTTTGTTCATCTTTGTCCCGGGAAGCGAAGGTTGAGCCATTTATGCCGATGCCTTGGCTCCACCCGTTGAGTGCACAGATTAAGCCAAAGATAAACATAATTTTGAACAGCTGGTATGAGTTTTTCATGGCAGTTTCCTTCTTTTAGCCGTCTGAATGTACAAACGCTCGGGTTATTTGATGTTAAATGGGCTATTTTCGGTTTGCTGAATCGTTCGGCTCCAGGTCGCCCGGCGTCGGATGAGAAGAGACTGCTTTTCCGCCAAACGGTGTAAACGCGTGTATATACATTGGCTGGGAAATAATTTTCTTGCGCAATGGTAAATTATCCCCTATATTCATATTTTTATTAAATAAATTTCAGGTGATCCTTGGCCCGTTTTTCGAAGAACAGCCTTTATCTTGCCCTGCTGCTGGTGGCAGCCGCCTGTTTACGGCTTTATCATATCCGTTTCGGCGAACCCTTTCTTTATCATCCAGATGAGATCAAGCTGGTGGCGCAGGCCGGCCGGTTGCTCTCGTCGCATTTTACCGATGTTTCAGCCTATTTTGCCATCGGCGTCTATCCGCCGTTTTTCACCTATCTGCTTACGCTGCCGATCGGCCTCTACATCGTGTGGAATTTTTTAACCGGCCGTTTCGCCACGACGGCGGATGTCACGCAATTTTACAATCTGTCGCCGTTTCCGTTTTTTCTCATCAGCCGGTTGCTGGTGGCTTTCATGGGGGTGCTTTCGGTCTGGCTGCTCTATCGCTTGGTAAAGCGGTTGTATTCCGAACGGGTGGCCTGGATCGCTTCTGTCCTGTTGGCGTTCAATTTTCTTCATATTCAGCAGAGCCATTATGCGACGGTGGACTTGCCGGCTTCGTTGTTTGCCCTGTTGGCGGTTTCCAGCGCCGTGTCTTTGCTGGAAAAACCTCGGCCCCTGCACTATGTTACCAGCGCACTGTTCGCCGCCATGGCGCTGGCCACCAAGTTCAGCTTGTTCTTTGCCGTGGCGCCTGCGCTGTATGCCCATCTCTGTCATGCAAAGGACAGCGGCTGGTCGTGGAAGAACATTTTCAACCGACGTCTGTTTTTGCTGGCAGCGACCCTGGTGATCGCTTTTTTGCTGTTCTGTCCGCTTTTTGTTTTGGATTTCAGCCAGACCCGGCAGGGGTTGCAGGGAACCGGCCAATTTGAAAAAGAGGGCAAGCTCGGCAGCGGCGGCAGTCTGTTGTCCTACTGGACCGGGGATCAGTCGGAGGGTTTCGGCGTTTTTTATCCCAATGATTTTCTCGACACCCTGGGGCCGGTGCTGATGGCGATCACCTTGATCGGGCTGTTTTTGATGGTGCGCCGGCATCGACGCGCCGACCTGTTGCTGTTGTCCTTTACTCTGCTGACCTATTTCATGTTCGAGTATGTGGCCTACAAGGCGATTCGCCATCTGCTGCCCATAGTCCCCTTTCTGATGGTGGCGGCGGCTTTGGCGCTCGAGTCGATGGCGGTCAGGTTGAGCCGTCAGGCGGAGCGGCGCAACGCCGTGCTTTTGGGCATGGTGCTGGCGCTGGCGGTGGCACAGGCAGGTCGCAGTTGCCGCTATTTCAACGGCCTGGCAAAGCCCGATCCGCGCACCATCAGTCGCACCTGGATTCTGCAGAACATTCCGGCGCACAGCCGCATCATGACCGAATCGTTTCCGCCGGCTCTGCCGAATTGCCGCGACGCCCGGCCGGACTCGTCCCGCTGTTACCATCTCTCCTCGCTCAAGCTGACCTCGAGGCGGCTGAATCTGACGCCCGAATTCATCTCCGCCTTGCGCGATTCCGGCGCTCAGTATTATCTGGCCGATGGCTTTAGCCGCGTCTTTTTTGACTGGAAACACTCCTACAAGAAATATCCCCAGGTGGTGCAGGAGCGCAAGCAGTTTTTCGCCTGGCTGGAGGCCAACGCTAAACGACTGCGGACCTTCACGCCCGCCAATCCGCGCCTGCAGCCCGAGATCGTCGTCTATCAATTGCCTGTTTTTGACGGCGGAGCGGATTGACCCATGCGCATTCTCACGGTGCATAAATTTCATTATATCGAAGGCGGCGCCGAACGCTATCTGTTCAACATGAGCGATCTGCTGCGCAGTCATGGCCATGAGGTGATTCCGTTTTCCATGCATCACCCGCGCAATCTGTCCTGCGCCTACAGCGACTACTTTGCAAAGCATTTCAATCCTGACCAACTGCGCGAGTCGGTGCGCCGGCCGCTGGCGCTGGCGCGCAAAGCGGCGCGCGTCTGCTACAACCGCAACGCCCAGCAGCAGCTGGCACGGCTGATCCGCGACACGCAGCCCGAGATGGTGCATGTGCACAGCATCTACCACCACCTGTCGCCCGCAGTGCTGAGCACGCTGAAGGCCTTTCACCTTCCGGTGGTGATGGAGCTTCATGATTATAAGCTCATCTGCCCCAACTATATTTTCCTCGACGGACAGCGCCGGCTCTGCGAGGCCTGCCGCGGCCGTTACTTTTACAACGCAGTGGCTAAAAAGTGCTTTCGCGATTCCTACGCCGCCAGTCTGCTGGTGGCTGTGGAGGCCAGGCTGCACAGTTGTCTGGGTTCGTATAAAAAGAATGTCGATGTCTTTGTTTCGCCCAGCCGGTTCCTGGCCGACAAAATGAAACGGTACGGCTACGGCAGCAAGCCGATACTGGTGCAGCCGTACTCGTTGGATCTGTCCGCCTATCAGCCGTGCTACGAGCCGTCGGATTATTATCTTTTCATGGGACGGCTGACGCATGAAAAGGGCGTTCGTTTTTTGTTGCAGGCGGCCGCACGTATCAGGGATCTTCGTTTGATCATCTGCGGCACCGGCCCCCTGGAGGCCGAGTTGGCGGCGACCATCAAGGCCGAGGGGTTGAGCCATGTCACTCTGGCGGGCTATCAGTCCGGCGAAGCGCTGAAAACCCTGGTCGCCGAAGCCAGGTTCACGGTGGTGACCTCAGAGTGGCATGACAATTCGCCCCTGGTCATCTATGAATCGCTCGCTCTGGGCAAGCCGGTCATCGGTTCTCGTCTGGGCGGAATCCCGGAGTTGATCGATGAAGGGGTGGATGGCTATACTTACACAGCCGGGAATCTGGACGAATTCGTCGGCCGGGTAGAGCAATTGAAAGGCGAACCGCAGCAGGCTGTGGAAATGGGCCGCTGCGGCCGCGCCAAGGCGGAGCGGCTGTTTTCGCCCGATGTGCATTATGAAAAGTTGCTGCAAATCTATGAACTGGCCCATTCCATCGGAGGCCGGCGATGAGCGAGGATCAGGTTCAAGCCCCTGCAACCAACCGGCCTCTGCGGGTGGTGGTGATCAGCCTCTCGCGGCATCGGCGCGGCGGCGTGGCCACTGTGCTCAACACGTTGGCTGAAGCGGGATTTTTCAACAACGGGGTTTGCTATCACTCCTCCTGCGGCGACGGCGTTAAACTCGCCAAACTGTTTTCCGCGTTGCGGCAGTGGTTTACCTTTGCTCGGCGTCTTGGCCGGCAGCGGCCGGATCTGGTGCATATTCACTTTTCCTCTGATATGAGTTTCTGGCGCAAGGTGCCGTACATGCTTCTGCTGCATCAACGCCGCATTCCGCTGCTGTTGCATGTGCACCCCAGCCATTTCTGGGATTATGTGCACAGCCGTTACGGTTTGGTGAAGCGTTTTATCGTCGC
>JAKJDB010000318.1 GCA_022706175.1 Candidatus Zhuqueibacterota bacterium
TCTGCATAGCCGGGATCCAGGACGGATTTGAGATAGGGCTGTTGATCCATCTCATCCAGCCATAGCTTGCCGTGCAGGCGGATGCTCTCCAGCAGTCCGCGGGAACGGTAGGGATCGCCCACTTCAGTGTGGGCCGGATAATACACGTTGGGACCACAGAGGAAATCGATGTCCGGTGAGTTTAGAATCCGCTGCAAGGCCAGATGGCCGCCGGCGGCTTCGCGGCCGAACACGGAAAAATAATAGCCGTAAAAAGCGCCCAGGGCCAGCGGGCGGGGCCAGCTTTTACGCATCAGCCGGCAGAAATAAAGGATATCGTCCGCCACCAGCTCATGCTGACAGCGATAATAATCTAATAGGTTAGGCTCGGTTCGAGGATCGCGGAAAATGCCGTCTCGGGTCTGTAGACGTTCTTCCAGCAGCGGCACCCGGGCGTCGGCCAGCGTGACCTGAGTATGCCCCCAGGCCTTTTGTAGAGCCGGATCGCTGCCGTACTTGTTCCTGAGCCATCGGCGAAAGTGCGCCTGCATGGGCTCGCTGATGTCGGGTTCATTTTTCAGCAAGCCCCAGTAATGCCACTCGCCGTAGATGCCGCCGGCCGCCTGCAGGCCGGCCACTCTGGCGCCCTCCTCCGTGGCTGCCAGCTCTCGGCAAAACTGCTCCACTTTTTCTCCACAGGCCTGCAGCCATTTTTCCGACGCCAGACTGATCCGCACCGGCGTGGCGGCGTCCTCCTGTATGATGCGTTGCAAGCCCCACGAGTCGTCCGGCTTGGCCTTGGCATCGGCGTAGAGAGTGGTTTCCTCCGGATGTTGAGCGGCCCACCAGCGCGGCGCGTTGACGTGAAAGCGGATGAAAACCGCGGCCTGGGGGCAGACCTGCAACACACCGCGGATCTGCTGCCGCGCCAGCGAGAGATCGAACCGGCCCTGCTCGAGCCACACGTGTTCTAAAAAAAGATCCACCTGAAACAGACGCACACCGGCTTCGGCGAACAGGCGGATGTTGCGCTGCGGCACCTCTTCCCAGGACCAGCGGCCGCCCGGCACATCGGTGAGCGCATACATCAGCGGAACCCAGGGCTCGTCGTTGATAAACAGCGTGGGACGGCCTTGGTGCATTCGCACGCAGCTGCTCAGCGCTGCGGCGGAAACGTGATTAAAACCCATCAGGATGCCCCATAGAAAAATGAACGATACCTCAATCCTTTTCATCAGCGACAGGCTTTCTCCGCTTCACCGCCGGTCCGGCCGGCGGGTGTTACATCGACCGCTCAAACGGAGCGGCGCTTTTTCAAGGCTTCGAAAAATTGAAGGGATTGCCCAGCCGGTCGATGCATGCGACGGCCTGAATCACAGCCCGGTCGTTGAGAATCGTGAACGGGTGATCGGCGGCATAATTGCGCATGCGGCAACCGAACAAACTCACCGTGAGCTTTTCCGTGCCGAGCACGCACAGGTAATCCTGCGATTGCTTCAGGGTTGTGAGCGCCGAGTTGCCGCCGGAGAAGCATTCCACATTGACCAGAGCGGTGTGACCTTGGCCGGTGAGGACGATGGGATGAATCTCCGCAAGTTGTGCGCCGGTGTTGGCGATGATCGATCCCTGACCGATCTGCCAATTGCGGTTAAAATCCTGGTCTCCGTCTTTATAGATGCCCACGGTCACGCAATCGAAATTGAAATTGGTGAGCTGCCCGTAGCTGGCCGCGCCCAGACGGACGCCGCCGTGTACGCCAAAGGCGAACAGGTCCATGAGCTGGGCGTTGTCCGTGTGGTCGATGGCATAGCAGTAGGAGCCGCGGCGCACCACCGCGTCGATCACCTGCACGCTGTAGCCGCCCTCGATCAGGCGCCGGTTGGCGGGATTGACATGACAATGAAGGATGCGGGGAATGTCGTAGCAACGATCGATGCGGATAAACTGCCCGCTCAGCGGATAGCCATAGCAGTGCTCGAACAGGATCTGCTCGCAGGGAAACGAGGGGGCGGCGTTGAAATCCATGGCCAGGTATTCGCCGTAAAAAGTCAGACAGGACAGGGTGACCCCCTGTGCCGAACTGTTCTGCGCCACGCGGATCGTGGCCGGATAGGGGATGATTCGGCTGGAATCCGTGACCGTCTGTTTGGGATACCAGAACTGGATGCCGCGGATCTGCGTGGCGCTCTCTACGGTGATAAAGGCCGACTCTTCGTCTTCGATGACAAACACGCTGCCCACCGGCCGCTGCAGCTGCGGATGCCTTGTGCCGCGCCCCACCGGTCCATGCACGCCGATCAGCCCGGCGTTTTGCCGCAACACCAGCCCGCCGGCCATGGGATAGCCCATTTCGTCGGGCTCCACCCACAGCGCGGCGCCGCGACGGCTCGCCCAATCGATGGCCCGCTGCAGGTTCGTTTTATTCGTCAGAGGATCATTGGTCGGCAGCACGCCGAACTCGCGGATGCTCTTCATGGTCATCTCTGTGGATTGCAGCGGAAAGGAGAGCGCCAGCAGCAGGAGAAAGCCAGTGATTCGTGCCATAGTAGCCTCTTAGGATGGGTCCCGGGCTTTGCCTCGTCCCAGCGCGCAAACGCAGACGGTCCCCGCGAACGCGGATGAACCCGATGCCCGGAAAGAAAGTGGAGCGCGTGGATTCACCGCGCCAGGCACAGCCGCTCTTACCGGGAGCGGCAAGCCCTTAAGGATTCGCCGGTGGTTGGGCGATGGCGGCCCGACGATAAAGAAAAAGCCCGGGAAAACTTACCAGGGCTTATTCCGGCTCAGCAGGAGCCTTAAAAAACCGAAAAATTGATATATTTGCCGGGGTTCTTTTGCATATCCTTGATGAGCAGGTTGAGCTCATGGACCGTGGCGTTCAGATTCTCAACCGTCTGTTTGTTTTTGACCAGTTCGCCCATGGTGCCCTCGCCGCGGTTCAGTCCGGCGACCAGCTGAGACATCTGCACCGACAGCTCGGAGAGATTCTTCGCCGCCGACTGCACCTGATCCATGCCGGCGCTGACCTGATGCACATCCGTTTGCGTCGAGACCGCGAGGTCGCGCACGCTCCTGGCCGCCTGGCCGAGCTCGACGATCTGCCGGTTGATCAGCGGCACATCCACGCGCTCGACCTTTTGGTCCAGTTTGCTCATCAGCTCTTTCATGGTCGTCAGAGTCTGAGAAAGCTCCAAAACTTTTTTGTCCAGATCGCCGTTGCTCAGTTTCGTGCGTACGGTGTTGAGAATATTGCGCGCCACCACCATGATGTCCTTATTCTCGCCCCTGAGGATGTCGCCCGGCTTCATCACTTCCTTGGATTCGCCGGGTATGATGGTTACGGCTTTTTCGCCGAGAAAGTTCAGCGTGTTGATCTCTATCTTGGAATCCTTGGGGATGAGAAAGCGTTTTTTAATGTCCACGCGGACCAGCACGTCTTTCTCCTCAAAGATGATGTCTTTGGTCCAGCCCACGCGGTAGCCGCGCATGTACACCTGAGAACGATCGCGCAGACCGACGACGTCCTCAAAACGGAAGAACACTTTATATTCGCTGGCGGACATGATGCGCGCGCCGGAGAGCCACAACACACTGACCAGCAGAATAATGGCGCTGAAAAAAATGATCACGCCGGAAATATAGCTCATTTTAGTATAGGTCATGATGTCCTCGTCACTCGTATAAAAAGTCCAACATTTGTTCGGAAACCTCATCGCGATCGCCGACGAAACTGATCAGACCGTCCTTCAACAACGCGACGCGGTCGGCGACGTCCCGCATCAGTTTGATGTCGTGCGTGACGATGATGGAGGTGGCGGAGATTTCTTTTTTCAACATTTTGATCAGCTCGCTGATCTTTTCTGCATTGGTCTGATCCAGCCCGGTGGTCGGTTCGTCGTAAAAAAGATACTGCGGCCGTTTGACCATGGCGCGCGCGATCGCCACGCGTTTGCGCATGCCGCCGCTCAACTCTTCGGGAAACTTGTCCAGCACGTCGTCGTCCAGCCCGACAAAGTGCAGCGCCTCCAGCGTCCGCCGCTGAATGTCCTGCTGCGGCATGGCTTTGTGCATGACCAGATAGAGCTGCAAATTGTCCTGCACGCTGAGAAAATCCAACAGGGCGCTGTTTTGAAACACAAAGGCGATGCGGTCGTTAAAACGGTACAGTTCCTTGTGCGACAGGGTCAGCAATTCCTCGCCGTCGTAGCGAATGCTGCCGGAATCCGGATGGATCAGGCGCACCAGCGTCTTGATGAACACGGTCTTGCCCTGGCCGCTGGGGCCGAGGATGACCAGCGTTTCATTGTCATGAATATTCAGGTCGATGCCTTTCAGCACCGGCATACCGTCGAAACCTTTGTAGAGTTGACGAACCTCAATCATGGAGCGTGTCTTTCAGAGCTTACAGTAACAGCCGGCCGAGATAGTAATCCCAGATGACGATGAGAATGGCCGAGATCACCACCGCTTTGGTGGAGGATTCACCGACGCCGCGGGCGCCGCCGCTGGTC
>JAKJDB010000003.1 GCA_022706175.1 Candidatus Zhuqueibacterota bacterium
CCCCGCCGTGGCGAATCATGGAAAGCAACGCACCGCTCTTCAACCGCACGGTGGACGGCATGATCGCATAGCCATAGCGCTCCACAGGCGGCTGTTTGCCGATCCAGCCGGCCAACTCCCAGGTCAGGCCGCCGTCTTTAGTGCGCGCACAAAAAGGCCAGCCCTCTTTGCCGTCGTCCTTGGGTGAGGTTAAAAACACAAACAGGTCGCGCTCGCCGTTGACGATATAATCTGTTCTGGCCAGCAGACCGCGCCGGCCGAAATCCGGAAACGAATATGGGCCGTTCCAGGTTTTGCATCGATCTGTGCTGTAGTAAAAAGTGCCGGCCTGAGAACGAAACTTTAGGGCAAAATCAGGATGCATAAAGTTGATCGCTTTTTTCAGCTCTGTGGCTTTGGCTTCTTTTTCCTGCTGATCGAGAAAAGAGGGTTTTTCAATGGTCCATGTTTCGCCGCCGTCCATGGTGCGCGCCTGTCGCTGCATCTGCGGCGCTTTGATCGGATGCCCATCCTTTTCATCATCGTCGAACTGACCGACGACAAATCCGACGACCATCTCGTTGCCCCAGGCCCACATTCCGTTGTTCGCCGGCCAGCCGGCGAATTTGTCGGACTCTTTATAGACGATGCGGTTGCTGATCTCCACCGGTCCCTGAGCGGCTGCCGCTGAGCACAGCCAACAACCCACGCATACCATCAGAAAAAATCTCCGTACCATATCGCAACTCCTTTTCCAATTCCATTCTTCCGACACTGAACACACTTTTCACGGTCGGCTTATTGATTGAGGAGAAGGGCGTTGAAGAGCAGTTTATAGGTCGCCGGCGTCGCGGCGCGATACTGCGGATTAAAAGCAAACAGCACCAGCTGTCCTTTTCCCTTGGCCAGCCAGGCCAGACTGGTCCTGTTCGCCAGCTTTTCGCCTTTTTCAAGATATCCGCTGAGCAGCAGCTCTTTTTCCGGAAACCAACCGATCACTCGGCGGTCCATATCCCAGGAAGGGATCGAGGTGGCCAGGATCGGCCGGCCCCGGTAAAAAACTCCGACCTCAGGCGGCATGCCCTGGGTAAGGGCATGATCTTTGGCGAGAAGCGTGCGGACCAGAGAGCCCGGACAATAGAGACCCTCTTTCGCTGCTGATTCAGCGAGATTACGCACCGGCAGCTGGAATTCCTGTTTTTCTTTGCCGCGGGTGATCTCCAGCTTGCCCATAAACAGCTCGGTGGAACGGCCCCATGAGATGATCTCCCCTCCCTGGTCGAGAAAGGACATCAACTTTTCAAAGCCGGCTTTGCCGATCCCCTTGGCCTGCTCTGGAGGATAATCGCTGACCACAACCTCATCCTGGCGTTTGTATTTGCCCTCCAGCAGAACGGATTTATCGGCATCCGGAAAAACCACCACATCAAATCGACCGGCAAGATCGCTTTTTTCAAAATCACCCGGCCGAAGGACCGTAAACGGAATGGCGTAGCTGTCGAACACATAGCGGGTCCAGCCCGCATCCATATCGTGAAACCAACTCTCCACCACAGCGATGCGCGGCAACCGCACCGGCTTTGATTTGATCCCCGCTGAGGTTGAAGAATAAAAAGGCGAGATGCGCATTTTCTCCAGCAGGGCGGAGAATTTTTCCCTGCGGCTGTCCGGATGAATAACAAAACCACCGGCAGCCCATTTCTCACCCTGCACGGTGCAGGGTTCGGTCAGGCGTTCGACGGAGAGCCCGTCTTTGAGAGCGAGGAACGCAGCCCGATAGCTGGCGTTGTTCTCAACCGGCCATACGGAGAGGCTATAATCAGCGGGCGGTTCTTGCCATAGGGTGTAGGGAGGCATAACTTCCTTCAGCTTGAAAGAGCGGTCGGGTTCCAGGACCGGGATCGCTTCCACTCCACTGTGCAAGGGAAGAGACCAGGAGGTGATGTCATAGGGCTTGATGATCTCGCCGTCCGGAGTGTAACGGCGCACCGGGTATTCCTGTTTTTCCATCATCTCTTTGATAAAAGCGCGGAAGGGTTGCGCCAGGGAGACCACCAGGTCGCCCGCCGCAAAGGAACGGCCGGCAATGGTCGTAGCCTCCTCCAGCCGATGGATGCGAATGCCGTGTTCGAACAGCAGATTGATCAGATCGGCCAACAAACCGGCGTCATGCTGTTTCTGCGGGATGATATAATAATAGGGTGGGCTTTTTTGCCCCAGCTCCACTTCGCGCCGGCAGAGATCATTGCGAAAGGTCAGCAACTCCTCGCGATAACGGGCCGCCGTGTTGAGCAGAGAATGAAACGATGCCTTCTCATACTGCACCATATCGTGCAGTCGCCACCACCCGCCCGGCCAGGGTGCGGGCATGTTGATGCTCTTTTTATAGTCGGCAAGGCCCTTGTCGCCGGCGCGCAACTCGTTAGGCTCCACATAGACCGGCGCAGCGATTTTGCAGCTTGCCATCTCTGTCAGCAGCGCGATGACGCCTTTCCACGCGCAGGTTTCAGTGGGGCCGGGCCAGTAGAAATCAAAGGCATAGCTTTGTGAAATGCCGCTGAGCCCTCTTTCGGTCATATCGGTGACCATGTGGGCGCCAAAGATCTTGCTCCAGTTATAAAGACCGGCGTCCAGGTTGTCGGCGATGGGATCGTGAACCGGCGGAACGAAATAGCGCGGCCCGGCGGCGCCCATCTGATGTTTGTCGACCATCACCTGCGGAAACCAGGAGGTGCTGTACAGCGCAGAGATCGCGCGCGTGTCTTCCTGCGTCAGCGTCACATAGTCGCGATTGTTGTCATGGCCGATGTACTTATGGTACACGCCCGGCATAGAGGCGCCCTCGTAGATGGTGCCTTGGCTTTTGCGGTAATGCTCCACCACCATATCCATGCCGTCCGGATTGTGGGTGGGCACCAGCATGAGGACCACCGCATCCAGTGCAGCGAGAACCGCCGGGTCCCGGCTGGTGGCGAGTTCATAGGCGATGAGCGGCGCCGCTTGCGCCGGTGCCACTTCGGTGGAATGCATCGACAGAGTGGCGAGCAGAAAAACGCGACCCTGTGCGATCAGGGCGGCCCGTTCACTCTCCGTGAGATCCGCCCGCAGCGCCAGTTTTTGATTGATCTCCCGCAACGCCGCAAGCGCTTCGATGTTTTTCTCCGCTGAGATAAAAGCCACATACATGGGCCGCCTCATGGGGGAACGTCCGATCTCGGCCAGCGTTATGCGGCTGGAGACCTGATCGAGTTTCTCCAAGTAGGCGATGAGCGTCTCATAGTCGATCAGGGAACGATCAGTGCCTGGTTCAAAGCCGAAAAAAGATTGCGGGGTGGGATAGTTGCGCTGAGGATCTGCGGCGAATGCGGGTAAAATCCAGACAATGATAAAGGCCAGGCAGAGCCGGATGCTTCTTCTCATAAAAACCTCCGCGGCGGAAGTGATAAGAGTGTTCCGGGTTAAAGTAGAAAAAGAAATACATCCGCACAAGTAAAATTGTTCTTCGCCACGGTTTAGCTCCATCGCGTCGCCGCCGGAAACGGCGGGGGTGAAAATGGTATAAAACCCGTCCGTATGTCCGGCGCAGAACGCTTTGATCACACCGCCAGATGCTGCAGGTCGCCGGCCGCATCCATGCCGGCTTGGCGGCCGACTTGCTCCAGCAGCACCCGCCCTTCCCTGATGGTCTGCAGACGCAGCAGAACTTTCCCGCTCAGGGTTTCGGCAATGCGGTTCGTCATGCCGGCGGCTGCCGGTGCCCGCAACGATCCGGTGAGTGCGCGGAACGCATGAACCGTCAACCGATAATCAGAACTGCGGATGATAAAAATAATTTCGTTGTCGGCCACCACCAGTTTTTCAATGACCGCGCCGGTGTAGGTGGCAAAGGTATAGAGGTGCTGATCATGATGCAAGCCGACGAGAAAACCCGTGAAGGACCGGTGCAGCCAGGGTATGCGCGCAATGGACGCGGTAAAACTGGTGCCGGGCTTTTCGAAATGGTTGCTCTGCATCCAGATATAGGCCGAAGGAAAGGAACAGCCCCAGTCCTTTTCCATATAACCGCGTCCGCCGGTCAGGTCCACTTGTTCGCCCTGAATGTTCAAAACGCCGTGAAGGGTGTGATCGAGGCTGAGAATGCCATGATAGCACTGCATAAACGGCGCCCAGGCATACCATCCCATGACGCCGGGGGCGCGCCAGGTAATCGGCCAAACCACCGGATCGCTGAAGGAAAGGCCTCCTGTGATTCGCCAATCCTGCGCCTTGAGATCGAGCTCGACGCCCTGACTGGTAAAGCGATTGGGGCCGATGGTCAGATCAGAGCGTTTTTCCTCAGCGTGAAACTGCGCGACGGGATAACGCGAATAGAGCGTCCTGCCGCTGTCTCCCTGCAGAACTTGGACAAAGGCGTGACTCTGCGCGGCATTCCGGCAGAGTGAAATGCCGGGAATCACCGCCAGTCGATGCCGTTCAAAGGCGTCGACCATTTTTATAAACCATCCTTCAAAAAAAGGGGGTCTTCGACCGCGTCCGTGGTATCCCTCAGGATGAAAAATTAAGCGCCAATGATTGAACATATCCGTCCGGGGCGACCCTTCATCGCATAACCAGAATGGCTGCCAGGCCGAGAATCAATAAACCCGACATCAGCAGATGGATCTGCACGTTCCATCCAGCCGCCTGTTTGAGCGAGTCGGGTTGATCATGGAACCGGTACACCTGCTGCCAGGTGCGCGGCAGCAGCAGAACATAGGGAATCAGAGCGGCCAGAACCGGCCGGCCCTGTGGCAGAACAGCGAGGCCCAGAACAAGGAGGTTCCCAGCCAGAAGCGAATGGATGAGCAGAAAACCCCATCGGCCCCTGCGGCTGCCGATGCGCGCCACCAAGCCGCGTTTGCCCGACCCGGCGTCAGCCGGCAGATCGATCATCTGTCCCATCCACAGAATGGAAGCAGTGCTCAGGCCGGTGATGGGCATAGCGGCCACCACATAGGGATGGAAAAGCACATTCTGGCTTGCAGCGGCAACCAGCACAGCCATGGGTCCAAAGGCGAGCCAAACCGACACCTCGCCGAGACCCCGGTAAGCCAGTTTGACGGGAGCCGCGGTGTAATACTTGCTGAAAAAAACGGATAAAACACCGAGTCCGATCACCCAGGGCCGTACAGCCGGCTCAATCAGCACTAGTAACACCGAGCCGGCACAGGCAGCGATGATCAAGCTCAACCGGGCAATCCAATACATGGAGGGAAGCAGGTCGGGGTGTTGCAGCAGGTAACCGGTGCCGCCACTGAAATCGTTGCGGTGCTGGTTTATCCGGTCTGTGCCCTGCAGCGTGTCAAAGATATCGTTGTACACATTGGTGGCCGCATGCAAACCCAGACCCATGATCAAGATGGCAAAAAACCGCGCCAGACTGAACTCGCCTTCGGCCATAACCGCCAGGAGCGTGCCCGCTAGAAGAGGCGCTAAAATAGAGCTGAAAAAAGGTGCTCGTATGACCGCGAAAAGTCCGGGTTTCTTGGTTATCATAATGATTCGCTTTCCACTAAAGTCTTTCTCAGCATAACAGCCGAACCAGCGGGTGCATTCCATTGAAAGCAGGACTTTTTCCATTTTCCGCCATTCGGCAGGATCAGAAAGCCAGACGATAGCACCAGTGGAAAAAGAAACCGACTGAAATTCAAGCTCAGCTGGTAGTATCTGCCTTGCCCCTGACGTGCCTGTCAGACCGGGAAAGCCGAACCGGGCTCGGCCTGCTCCTCCTCCCGCCTTCTCCTGATCTGATAATTTCTGCTTTTGTTCTTGATTTTTTACCATCGTTTGGATAATTTGAAAAGCAGGGCAAGAGCCGTTTCTCCGTCCTCCAGTGCAGTAAGGAAATCCGGAATCATCCGCCACAGGACCAGAAAACAGACGCAAGAAGCGAATCAGACCTCTGCCGGGTTACGGCATTTTTTCCAGGAACGCTGTCGATCTTTTAACACCAGGCTTGCCCTCGATGCACCGGAGGGGAAGCTGAACTTTGCAGAACTTTTCCAACGTGCAGAAATCCTGGCGAGCGCGTTGAGCAAAGCGGGGTGTCGTGATGGCGAAGTGATGGTTCTGGCCCTGCCGAATTCCATTGATTTCATTCCATCGTTTCTCGCGCTCTGCGCTGAGCGAAAAGGAACTCCTCGTCTTTGGCCGTTCACGTCTGGCAGATTATAAAGTACCGCGGCGACTGGACATTTTTGAAAAACCGCCCCGCGGTCCGTCGGGAAAGATCAAGATCGATGCGCCCATGCTTTGAGCCTTTTATCCACCCGGCGCCGGGTTCGCGCGGAGTGCGCCGTATTTTTTATTAAACGCTATCACAGCGACTGCAAGCAAATATAAAGAACGCCCCTGTGCGCTCAGCGGGAAAGCAGAATAGGCGATTCCACCGAAGCCGGACAGGCGGGCGATGGAGAGGGAGGCAACCCGTGTTGTATGACCTGATACCGAACGAAAAAAAGGGACCATTTCTCAAGGACCTTTTGGAATATGTCGTTGAACGCAACGGCCTGGCCAGCATGCCGAAACAGGACATGGAGGCCTGCTTCATCTATTTGTTCAAAAAGCATGTGGATCCGAACATAGACATCTATTCTCTGAGTAAAATTTTCAAGGTAAAGGAAGCGAAAATAAAAAGCCTGATGGAATTGCTCTATTTGAAATTCGACGACAGCGACCGCCGGGCGGATGAGCTGAAATTCCTCAGCCTCATCGAAAACACGCTCTTTGAAATAGAATCGTTTGAAAAAGTCCAGATCCGCTTTCATTTCACCCAGGTGGAGGCCTTTCCTCTGCTGCAGGATTTTTTCCGTCGCGTGCAGGGATCGGTGAAATTCGACCGCCGCTCTGAATCCATTATCGTCAACCAGAATCGATTGTACGACGTTCTCAACGCCATCTGGGAGAAAGACGGCGGCCTGTCGGTCAGCCAGTCGTTGGTCAAACCAAAAATCCAAAAGATCATCGGCAACCTGGGGAGATCACTGGACGAAGAAGTGAGGAGTAAACTCAGAGAGCAGAACAACAGCAAGTTTTACAAATCGCTCGACTATGCGAGCAAACTGTCGGGCATCGGCTCCTTTGTGCTCAATCTGTACAAGAGCGAAGCCTTTAAATTTTTCAAATCGTAATGGTGTGGACCGGCAGCGGAATGAGGCGGGTGCTGCAAAGGCTGAAACACCGCGCCCGCCGGCTCGAGTCTGAAGCCTATGCCCTCTATCTTGCCGCACGGCATCCGGAGACTCCCTGGCACGCCAAACTGCTCGCCGCCGCGATCGTCGCCTATGTTTTCAGCCCGATCGACCTGATCCCTGATTTCATCCCGGTTCTCGGCTATGTGGACGACCTCATCCTGGTGCCATTGGCCATGCTGCTCGCCATCCGCTGGATTCCCCCTTTAATCCTCGCCGAGTGCCGGGCGCGAGCGGCACAGACCCTGACGGCTGATACACCCTCTGGTAAAATAGCCGCTGCCGTGATCATAGTCCTGTGGCTGTTTTTTCTCTTGCTGATCCTTTATAAATGGTATTAACAGTCATCGCTAAAAAGGAGAACGTCTTGACAATCTGTTTGCCGTTTTTTTCCGCCTCCTCAGCGGCCTGCAGAATCAGCCTGCTGGGTCTCTTCCTGCTTTTGGCAGGGGCGGCCGAGTTATCGGCCCAAAACGTCGAACCAGCCCCCTGCTCGCGCTTTCTCACCCGATTGACCGCTACCGGATCTTCCGACGCCTCTGAACCGCAAGGCTACAAAGCCTACAGCTCCATTCATCTGGAGATCGGCGTGCGCCGGCCGCTCGCCGCCAACCTGGCCATAGAGTTGGATCTGGCCCATGAATCGCGCGAAGTGGACTGGATGGGGCCGGAGAAAGAGGAGAGTCTGGGATCCATCGAACTGCTGCCCGTTCATCTGCTGCTGCAGTATCGCCCGCTGATGCGTAACTGGCATCCCTGCATCGGCGCAGGAGTGAATTACACCCTGTTCTGGGAAAAAAGCGGTGCCTTGAACAGCAAAAAACTCTCCCCCAGCGCCGGACCGATCCTGCAGCTGGGCGTGGACCGGCCGTTGAACTCCCACATCGCACTCAACCTGGATATCAAATTCATACGTATGCAAACCGATTTTGAAGGACCGCAGAAAGAGCAGATCAAACTGTCCATCCATCCGACCGCCATGGGAATCGGACTGGGCTTTACATTGTAAAAAAGAAATCGATACCGCGCAGGTTGTGTGCAACCGCGGCCGCACGGCCTAACTATTTTTTTCAGGAGTCCCCCTTATGTCCGCCATCATACAGCAAGTCCGGCAAAGGCTTAAACAGGAAGCGGATGAGAAAACCCGGAACACCGGGAGTACGTTTTTTAAAGAACCGGTGCGGCTGCACGGCGTCAAGTCCGCAGTGGTCGGCAAAATAGGAAAAACCTTTTATCAAGAGATCAAAGGACAGAGCAAAGCGCGAGTGTTCGCGCTCTGCGACGAACTCTGGCGATCCGGATTTCTCGAAGAGTCGTTTATCGCCTGCCATTGGTCCTACGCCCTGCGAAACCAGTATGAGCCGGCGGATTTGGAGGTTTTCGAAAGATGGCTGCAGGCATATGTCGATAACTGGGCCTCCTGCGACACCCTGTGCAATCATACCATCGGCTCCTTCATGATGATGTACCCCGGTTGTTTGTCGCGGTTGAAAACCTGGGCGCACTCCTCCGACCGCTGGCTGCGGCGAGCGGCAGCGGTCTCGCTGATCATTCCTGCCCGTGAAGGTAAATTTCTCGAAGAGATTTTTGCCATCGCCGACAGCCTTCTCCTGGATAAGGAGGACCTTGTACAAAAAGGGTATGGCTGGATGCTCAAAGCCGCCAGTCAGGCGCATCAGCAAAAGGTCTTTGACTATGTGTGCGCCCATAAAGCGACCATGCCGAGAACCGCGCTGCGCTATGCGATCGAAAAAATGCCCAAGTCGTTGAAAGCGAAAGCGATGGCTAAATAGCCGAAAAAACAAAGTAAGATTTCAGGACTCGCTTCCGGCAAAAAGCACGGATATTTTAATCAACTCCCTTGCCACTCTGCCACTCTCTCAAATACGCGAGCCCATCATTTGATGAACGAGGAAAGGAATCACGGATTCCTTTCCTCCAGGAAGATAGCCTTTCAGCCTACACGCTGATCAACGCTGGAGCAGAAAAGAGGAAAAAATGAAGATACCCTTGTACCATGTGGATGCTTTCACCTCGGCGGTGTTTTCCGGCAACCCGGCTGCGGTCTGTTTTTTGGATGACTGGCTCGATGACGCGCTGCTGCAATCCATTGCGGCGGAGAACAATGTGTCCGAAACCGCCTTCCTTGTGCACAACGGGAACCACTTTGATCTTCGCTGGTTCACACCCACCACGGAAGTCGCGCTCTGCGGTCACGCCACCCTGGCCTCCGCTTTCGTCCTGTTTGCCTGCCGTGGATGGGCCGAAGATACGATTCGCTTTCAAACCCGGGAAAGCGGACAGCTGCGGGTGAGCCGGCGCGATGATCTGCTCGAATTGGATTTTCCGTCGCGGCCGGCCCGGCCGACCACACCGCCGGTCGGGCTCGATGCCATGCTGGGCGTTGCCGCCAAACAGGTGCTGGGTTCAGCGGAAGATCTGTTGGTCCTTGTGGAGGATGAGGAGGCGGTGCTTCAAGCCCGGCCTGATTTCACCGCATTGACCACCCTGGCCTGGCGGGGAATCATCATCACTGCGCCGGGACGGCGAAGCGATTTTGTCTCCCGCTTCTTTGGCCCGGCCGTCGGTGTGGCCGAGGATCCGGTAACCGGTTCGGCGCATTGCGTGCTCACGCCATACTGGTCCGCGATTCTCAATAAAAAAGAACTGTATGCGCGGCAAGTTTCCCGCCGCGGCGGAGAGCTCTGGTGCCGGCAAGCCGGCGAGCGGGTTCACATCCGCGGCAGAGCCGCCTTGTATTTGCAGGGGGTCATTACTGTTTAATCAGGAGATTAGGCGTTCTGCAGATTTCACAATGGCCCAATGCTCCGTATTCATCGCAACAAGTTTGGACGGGTTTATCGCACGTCCTGACGGCAACATGGACTGGCTTCACCAGGCCAATGCCGTTGTTCCAAAAGGTGAAGATTGCGGATATTCAGAATTCATGTCCACGGTAGATTCCTTGGTCAAGGGGCGCCATACGTTTGAACAGGTTAATGCTTTTCCTGAATGGCCTTATGGGACAACTCCGGTTGTTGTCCTTAGTCGAAATTTGCTCAAGCGGAATTGATAGACGAGCTCATTATCACCATCATTCCGGTGTTACTCGGCGGAGGGCGCCCGCTATTTGGATAACTGGTGCAAGATGTGCAACTTACCTGTATGAGCAGCAAGTTGTTTGAGTTTGGCTTTTTGCAGAGCAAGTATCGGGTTATAAAAACTGCGAAGAATTTTCAGCTTCCCATTCGGTGAGAGAGCAGCCGACTGGGCCGTGGAGTCGATCGATGTAGACGCACCGATAAATGAGGAAACTGCCATGAAAGCACGACTCATCATCGCGTTGTTGTGCCTGTGCATCCGCGCTGCGCACGGTCTTACGCCCATCGATGGACTGCCGATCGCAGTCCCCCCCTTTGAGCAGCAGGTTCATCACTCCTATACCACCGAACAGGGGTTGCCGGACAATGATGTGTCGCGGCTGTACATAGACCGGCAGGGCCGTCCGTGTGCAGTGACAGCCCGTAGCACGGCTGTTTTCAACGGCCGGCGCTGGTTGATGGAGACCCCCGCGCCACCGGCCAGATCGCCTCGTCCGTCGCTGACCCCGCAACAGCTCGCAAGCCTGCAGCAGCTCGTCGGCACAGAGATACGCATTCGCGCCGTGGCGGAACTGTCGGGCGAATGGGCGGTCGCAGCGGACAGCGGTCTGTTTCTCGGCAATGGACAGCAGTGGCATTCGGCGCTGGTCCGGCAGGGTCAGGTCCGCTGGGCGCCGATCGACGTCCGTGCCGTCTGCTATGACGCCGCCGGCCGTCTCTGGTTCGCAGCACCCCAGGGCGTCGGTTTTCGCCTGTCCAAAGAAGTGTGGAAACTGTTCACCGGGGCGGATGGACTGCCCTTCAACGACTTTACCTGTATGGCTAGCGGGCCGAAAGGCCTGTGGTTTGGCACTCGCAACGGCGCAGTGCACTACCAGGACGGCGCCTGGATGTTCCGACAGGGCCGGCGCTGGCTGCTCGACAATCATGTTCGCGACCTGGCGATCGACGTCCAAGGCGACGTCTGGTTTGCCACCGCAGCCGGCGTCTCCTGCATCGCGCACCAAACCATGACCCTGGCAAAAAAAGCCGCTTACTTTGAACAGGAAATTGAAAAATATCATCGCCGCACCGCCCTGGGCTATATCGATCCCGCAGAGCTCAGTGTGCCTGGTGATAAAAACACAGCCAAAGCAGTGCACTCGGACAACGACGGTCAGCGAATGGGGATTTATCTCGGCGCTGTCAGCCTGGGCTACGCGGCCACCGGCCGGGCCCAGCTAAAACAGCAGGCTGAACGGGCGTTTCGCAGCCTCGCCTTTCTCAGCGAGGTGACCCAGGGCGGTTCCCATCCAGCGCCCAGCGGGTTCATCGCACGTTCAGTCATTCCGACGACCGAACCGGATCCCAACCTGAAATATGATCTATCCTATGACCTTCGTCGGCAAAAGCGGGACCCGCGATGGAAAATCATGCAACCCCGCTGGCCCGTGGACAAATCGGGCAAATGGTACTGGCTGTGCGATGGAAGCGCCGATGAACTGGACGGCCATTATTTCGGTTATGCGCTCTACTTTGATCATGTCTGCAAAACGGAAGCAGACCGTGCACCGGTAAGGACGGTTGTGCGGCGCATCACCGACCACCTCATAGACCACAGTTATCATCTGGTCGACTATGACGGCCAACCGACCCGCTGGGGCTATCTGTCTCCTGATGCCCTGAACCGAGATGAAGCCTGGGTTATTGAACGCGGGCTAAGGTCCTTCGCCGCTCTCTCCTATCTCTCTGTGGCCCACCATATCACCGGCGATTCGAAATACCGGCAAGCCTATCTGGAACTTGCCTGGAAACACGGCTATGCCATGAACGGCATGACCCAGCCCAGAGATCTGGCTGGACCCGGGACCTTTGGCCAGGGCGATGATAAAATGGCCTTTATGAACTATTACCATCTCGTTCGCTATGAGACCGACGAGAAATTGCTCAGCATGTTTTATCACGCCATTCATCGCCACTGGCTGATGGAGCAGTACGAACGATCTCCGTGGGCGAACTTTATTTACGCCGCCTGCTGTCTCGGCAAGGTCCGTCGCGATCACTGGGGCGAAAGGGACCTCACGCCGCCGGCCTCGAGTTTTACCGATGCGATTTCCACCCTGCAGAGCTACCCTCTGGATCTGATCGATTGGCCCATGTCCAACCGTCATCGAATTGATCTGATCCCCCTGCCTGATATTCTGGGCGAGCGCAGCGGTCCGGCGGGCTATCGCATCGATGGATATGTCTTTCCCATCGATGAGCGAACAGAGCTGCGCTGGGGCGAAGATCCCTATCTGCTCGCCGGCGGCGGCCAAGGCGCCCGTTTGGAAAAAGGCGTTCATTACCTGCTGGCCTACTATATGGGCTGCGCGCACGGATTCATCAAGAGCGAGGAGTGAAAGAGGCGGGGAAAAAACAACGTGAGCGGCTGTTCAGCGCAGAAAACCGGCTAAATCAACGATCATCTTTTCCGTGCGCAGCGCCCGGCCGCGGCGGTTGAGATGATATTCGGTATCATAAAAGCATTCCAGCGGCAACGCGTAGCGTTCTGGAGTTCCCAGCACCGGGCACTGCAGCCCAGCCAGCGCTTCGCACAAACGGTCCAGTGCTGCGGCGTGTCGCGGCAGCAGACGATCGTAATACCCAGGATACAGAAAGCAGACCTGAACGCCTTTGGCCTGCATCTCGTGAGTGAATTGATTGATGAGCTCAATACTGCGGCGGTCCAGGCGCGTTGCCCTGAACGGATGCACGTCGTTTTCCTGTAGAGGGACCGGCGGCTGGTCCAGATGGGAGACCAGATCGCCGAAGCGATTGAACCCTCCCCGGTGATAGATGCGATAGTGCGGATCCTGTTCGACGTGAAAGGTCTGCTCTAAATAGTATTTCAACCTACCCTGAAGGTAATTGACCGACTGCAGCAGCACCACCGCCCATTGGCCCGGCGTCCGCAAATTTTTCCACCCGGTGCGCTGATAGCTCATCGCTTTCAGCACGCCCATGTTGCCGTTGCGCAGACCAAAAAACTGCTCATATTCCGGCACGAGGATCACCCGATCTCCCGCAGCCAGATGTCCGCGGACCTCGGCAAGCATATACGCCAGACCGATGTCTGCGTGCAGGCCCATGTTGACCACCGGACGGCCGCCGGCCTGCTCCAGTCTTTCCGTGTCCACCCCGCAGGCCAGATTGGATCCTCCCACCAGCACCACTTTGGGTGAAGGCGTCTGTGCCAGCCGTTGATGCTTGTCCAGGGTCGCGGCAAAGTAATGGTCTTGATCCACCGGCAGCAGCAGCCACAGGCACGCCATAACGGCGATCATCAGGCTTGCCAGAAGGCAGAGCCTTCCGCACATTTTTCTCATATCGACTTTCCACCGAACGTTCAGGGGCGGCCCGGATGCCGCTTTAAAATTGAAAATAGATGAATTGCTGTTCGGTCTCCATGCGGCCGAACAAAAGGATCAGCAGCAGCAGACCACTGTACACAGCCAGCCGCAGGACGACCGGTTTCTCCCGCAACAACCGGTCGATGGACCCGCGCCGCTGCAACCATTGAACGCTCTCCAGAATCAGCAAGGCTCCGATCGCCACAGCCGTCTCCACCCTGCCCAGCGCTACGGACTGATGATCAGCGGAAAAGATCAGCATGTTTTTCAAAAGGGTCAGAGCGTCGGCCAGCGTATCCGCGCGGAAGAAAATCCAGGCAAAGCACACCAGGTGAAAGGTGACAGCGACGCGCATGAGTTTCAGCAGCCCCGGCCGATGCTCCAGGCCGAGACGGGTGGTCAGGGCTTTTCGCCCTGCCCTGGTCCAGACGGCGGAGAGAGAATAAAAACCGTGCAGAGCGCCCCAAACGAGAAAGGTCCAGTTGGCGCCGTGCCACAACCCGCTGATTAAAAAAACTAGGAACAGATTGACCTGCCACCGCCACACCGCAACTCGGTTGCCGCCCAACGGGATGTACAAGTAATCTTTGAACCAGGTGGACAGCGAGATGTGCCAGCGATGCCAGAACTCGCGAATCGATTTGGCGTAATAGGGGCGGTGAAAATTTTCCATCAAAGTAAAGCCCATGACCCGGGCGGCGCCGATGGCGATATCGCTGTATCCGGAGAAATCGCAGTAAATCTGAAAAGCAAAAAAATAGGTGGCCAGCCAAACCGGCCAGCCGGTGAAATCCTGCGGTTGGCTGTAGACCGTGTTCACGTAAACCGCCAGACGGTCGGCGATTACAAGCTTCTTGAAAAAACCCCAGGCCATGAGCTTCAGACCGCTGGTCACCCGTTCATAATCGAACGCAAACTTCCCCATCAGCTGCGGCAGCAGATTTTTCGCCCGCTCGATGGGACCGGCGACCAATTGCGGGAAAAAAGTCACATACAGCAAAAACCGGCCGAAATGGCGTTCAACCGGAATGAGGCCGCGGTACACGTCGATGGTATAGCTCAAGCTTTGAAAGGTGTAAAACGAGATGCCGACGGGCAGGATGAACTGAGAAACCGGCAGCGGACAGCTCACCTGCAGCCGCTGCAGCCCGTCCGCCAGAACCTGGCTGAAAAAATTATAATATTTGAAGAAAAAAAGAATGCCCAGATTGCTGATCAGGCTGAAACAGAGCAGCCCTTTACGTATGGCGGCGGACCGGCTACGCCCCATGCCGCGGCCAGCCAAGTAATCCACCGCAGCGGTGGCAAGCAGGAGAAAACCGTAAGACACTTTCCAGTACATGTAAAAAAACAGGCTGGCGGCCAACAGCCAAAGCCAGCGAAGCCGATGCGGCAGAGCAAAGTAAATGACAACCACGGTGGGAAAAAACAACAGAAAAGCAACCGAATTGAACAGCATGCCGCTCCCTTCATCCCGTCAAAACTCGTTCACCAACCCCACATGCACTTTGCCGTTCATCAAGCCTTCCCCTTGAGCCATGCCGTAATCCACTCCCATCATGCCCAGGCCGGTCTCCAACCGAAAGCCCAATCCATAACCCAGTTTGAAAGCGTTGTGCTGCACGTCCTTGCTCTGGGTCGAAAAATATCCACCGTCGGCGAATAAAAACACCCGTGAGCGGCGGCCGAGCAGATAGCGCCATTCCAGATTGGACCATGCCACCGCTGCGCCGCGAAACTGATCCTCTCGATAGCCGCGCAGGGTTCTAGCGCCGCCCAGCCGAAACTGATCCGGCAGCGGCAGCGTGCCTTCACTGCTTTTCATCTGCCGGCCGTGCAGGCTCCAGGCGATCAGCTGCCGTTTCAGGGTGGGCAGATACCATTCGAGATCGAGAAAAATTTTTTTGTTATTGATCAGATCCTTCGCCTCCTGCAGAACAATCACTTCAGAAGGCCCGTGATTTTTTTTCCTGCCTGCCTGCACCGACGTGCTATAGTAAACGCCGTGATGAGGGTTGATACGGTCATCACGGCTGTCGTACTCTACTCCAATGGAAGCGGTCAGTGTGCGGCTGCGCAACAGCCCCTGCACATAGCTGCCGATGGAATCCGGAGAAATGGAGACACTGGCCAGCTGACCGATGATCGCCAGGTTTTCCAGCAACGGCGCGCTGAATTGAATGCCAAACTCCCGCTGCACATAAACGGTGTCTTGAATCAGCTGGCTGAACGAGACGCCGGCGCTGACCGGCCAACCCGCGATCCAGGGTTCCCAATAGGCCAGTTTGATGTCCTGTGTCTTTTGATCACGTTTTTGCCAATGCGCCTCCAGCGCGCGGCCGGTGCCGAGCAGATTGCCCAAGGCGATGTCCAAAAGGCCGGTGAAATACCCCTTTTGCGAACCCGAGGCTGGAACATAACCGAGCAGACCGTCAAAGCGGCTGGCGGTTCCTTCCACCACCCGCAGCAGCAGACCGCCCTCCTCGCCCTGGGTCCAGAAAACTTGCGGTTCCTCGACCTGTTGGAAATATCCCAACTTGGTCAGGCGGCTGCGAATGCGCGAGATCTTGCGCGGATCGTAAATATCGCCCGGCCGAAGGCGCAGCTCGCGAAGGATCACATTCTTTTTCGTCACCCGGTTGCCGGCGATCTGGATTTCGTTTAATCTCAACCGTGGCCCGAGAGCGGCCTTCCAGTTCACCGTAAGCGCCTGCCGGTTTTCATCCAGGGAATCCAGGTTGAGCGAGTGCAGGTCAAAACGGCAAAACGGATGGCCGCGGAGCTCTAATTGGTTGAGCGCGTCATCGAGATCGTCCTGAATTCGGCCGGGATCCAGCGGCCGACCCGGACGACTCTGAAAGCGGCCTCCAAGCTGGCTCTGCTGCAAACTGTCCAGACCCTGCAGGCTTAAATCACCCTGAACCACCGGCGCGCCTTCGAAAACAAAAACGCACACCAGAGCTTGACTGCTGTCCGCAGAGACGGAATAGCGAATGGAATCGATGCGGCTGAAATAGTGCCCCGCCTCGGCCAGTTTGTTGAGAAGCGCCTGGGCGTTTTTGCTCAGCTCCTCCAGCCGCAGCGCACTGCCCGGCGTCAGGCCGAACGCCTCGGCGGCTTTTTCCTTGCTCATTCGCTGCAGACCGACAAAGTCGATGCGCTGGATTTTAGGCTCCACAGTCCAGCCGGATCGGGCCAGCGCGGCCAGGATCAGCCAGCTGATCAGAATCCTGGACGCACACCGGCGCGGGATTCTATTTTTTAGTCTGTTCATCATGAGCCTCATCGAAAGGCCGCGGTCACTTGAGCCTGGCCGGTATGGACCGTGCCGCGGCGTTGAGGTTCATTGCGGCCGTTGTAGGAGACCGACGCCTGGATGGTGGCGGAGACCCGGTAATCGAAGCGCAGATCCCAGTTGAGCGATCGGCCCAGGCTGCGGCCGTTGGCCATCTCGTAAGGCAGCACCCGGTCGGCCGGCGCACTGCTGACATGGCTGTACTCGATCTCTGCACGCAGGCGTCCCTTGGATTTCACCGCGTAATTCAAACGCGGGATTAAGCTCAACGCAGTCACCCGGGTGGGATCGGCGTAAACGCGATCCTCTTCCCGGGAGAGGCGGTTTTCCAGCGCCAGCTCCAGAGTGGGACGCGGGCGAAAAGACAGATCGACGCGCAGCTGATTGCTGTAGACATCGCGATTCTGACGTCCGGTGTAACCAAAGGTGCGCGCCGTGCGCTTGCGAGTGAGTTCGGATTGTGAGCTGAACCGGTCGCTGATGCGATTGGTTAGGCGGGCGTTGTACTCCCGCTCCAGCCGGTCCTGGCCGCCCTCCACATACTGATTGTTTTTTTCATCGCGGCTCTGATAGCGCAGCCGCAGGGAGAGATCACGGTTGTGTTCGAAAAGATAAAGATCCTGGCGCACCTGCAGATTGCCGAAAATAGTGGCCGCCGGTTGACGGAATTTATTCATGTTGAGCAGATAGATCTGCCACACCTCTTTTTCCTGGGTCTGTTCCTCGATGTTGGCAGAGGTCTCTGAGGAGAGCACGCTGAGCACTTTTTGCCATTTTTTCAGCGGCTGTTTCGCCGTACCGCTGCGGCCGGAGAAAAACCGCGACGGCGACAGCCGAAAGCGGGTACCGGCCTTCAGTTCAACCACCGGGATCAGCTCGTCGGTCGTCAACACCCGCATGATGTAATCGCCGAGCACATCGTTGACATATTCGTTGAGCTGTTGATCAAAGCGATAATTGCCGTCGCCGGGATCGACCTTGATATAGACGCGCTCTTTTTTGGCCGTCGCGGTGTTGGAAATCTGATACTGGACCTCAGAGGTCACCGCCCGGCGCCAGGGATTGAACGCCAGGCGCACTTCCGCCAGATCGGTGTTTTTGTTGTCCTGATTAGGATCGCTGAAGGTGCGCTCCCGGTGGGTAAAATCCAGATTTCCGGAGAACGCGCCCCATTGTTGCGTGCGCAGAGACAGGCTGTGGGTGGCGGCGGTGGATTTTTCCGTGAATTGGTTCAGGCCGGTATAATCATCATCCTGGCGCAGAGCAGTGCGCACCACGGCGCTGAAGCGGCCGCCGGGCTGGTACTCGAGGCCGCCGGTAAAGCTGTTGAATTGAAAGCCCGTGTACAACGTGTCGGACCAATTCTCCTTTTTCACCTCCGTTTCATAGTCAAACGTTGGCGTGAACCGGCCCCAACGATGGCTGAGGCTGCCGCGTTGACGGATCCAATCAGAGCCGGCGGAGCCGCCGGACTCATCCCGGCTGATGCGCTCCACCCGGTAGGCCGAACCCGGCCATCCTGCCCTGGTAAGGCGGTTCTCCAACTGCCAGCGCCGCGATGCAAACGCATCGCCCTTGTTAATGCTGCCGTATTCGCCGGACCAGGTATAGCCGCGCCACGGCTCATAACGCGCCGTCGTTTCATACACCGTCTCGCCTCGGCCGGCAGAGTCCGGCAGGTCCCATCTGCGGTTGTACTCGACCTCGGTGGTTCGATCGATGTCGCTGAAACGGTTTTGCACCGAACGGTAGCGGGAGAGCAGCTGCATCTGCCCGAGCCTTCTGCCGAACAATCGCAGCGAATCGGATTGAAGGCGCAGTCCCCAGTTCTGCGCCGTGCCCTGATTGTCGTCATCCCCGAGGCTTGAATATGAATTCAGATCCATCGTGCTCACCGCCCACTCTCCGGAAAGGGTGAGGGCACGGAACGGAGACAGCTCCATGGTGAAATCGGCCAGCGAATGCGCGACCGCCGGCTGCAACAAGACTCTGGGTTCATACCGGCCCTGTCCTGCGCCAACATATTCGTAAACGCCTAACCCGTTGTTGCGGTACCGGCCTTGCCCCTGGCCCACATCGGAAAAAGTAACCGTGTAATCACCGGCTCCGGGCCCGGCGTAGCGGTAAAGGCCGTTCTCATCGCGGACATAGGTCCCTTTGCCCTGACCGGCATAGACGGCGCCATCCACACCGGCCTGGTTCGGATCGTCGCCGGCCCGGCGCAGCACCTCCAGGTTCTGCTCGGACAGGGTGAAATCAAGCGGATTGTCCTTGTCATCCGCTTCCCGCAGCATGGTTCCGGTGAACTTGAGCCGGCCCTGCCAGGATTGCGCCTGCGCACGTGCGGCATAGAGATTGCGGCGGTAGCGTTCGTCAGAATACTGAAAATCCACCACCAGGCGCGAGTCGGCGGTGATCAGCCGACGACGGGTAAAGGTGATCTGCGCCAACGAGTAATCGATCACATAGTCGTTGGTCTCGCCCCGGACCATGGGTTCGCCGTCGATGAAAACCCGTTCAGTGCCGGCCAGCACGATGATGTCGATCTGGCCGCGGTCGCCCTGCAGCTGATACGGCCCCTGATTGCCCTCCCGGCCTGAAAAGCTCATGGAGTGATATTTTCCACGCGACACCGCGCCGGAGGCGGTCACCGTGACCTGAGAATAGTCGGCCTGCGCCATCGCGCCCTGCAGCTTGCGGGAATAGCCGGCAAATTGTGTAGCCGGAAGTTCCAGATAGTAATCCCCTAGGGTGGCGGCGAGATGAGGCGCTTTGATCTGAACAAAAACCTTGTCGATCTCCTGGAGATTTTGCGTCGTGCCTTCCGGTTGAATCGGCGTGCTCTGATCCGTCAGGGCGGCAATCACCTCGACGTTCT